>JAYKJB010000048.1 GCA_035285325.1 Candidatus Sericytochromatia bacterium | reverse complement strand
ATCTTGTCTTTACCGGTTGCTTCTGCTTCCGGTCGCTGAGCTTCTTCACGGTCGCTCGCGTGGCGGACACCCCCACAGGTCCCCGCCACAAGTTCCCCCACCCGCTTCGGCTGGTGGGGTTTCTTGTTTTCGGCCGCTTGCACGTGCTACGATTCAAGAACCTTCGCAGGGTTCGTGCTTTTGTAGCGCGTGCCATCTTCGACCAGGCCCCCCGCGGCAAACGGGGGGCTTTGTCTTTTCCTAGGGATTCTAGGAAAAGGCCCGGCGACCGTAGCCGCCGGGCTCCCCCTGGGCCACGGCACACACCGAGGCCCCCCCCTCACGGCGAGACACGACTCCCGCCGCAAGCTTCAGACGCTGGGCTTTCGCGAGGTCAGCAGGGCGTAGCCGCCGGCAGCGGTGAGCGCGGCCGTCACGGCGTCGAGGATGACGCGCAGCTCGCCGGCCCAGTTCAGGCTGTCGAGGCTGCCCGTCACCCAGGCGATGGCGACCCGGATGACCAGCGAGACGGCCAGCAGCACGGCCAGGATGCTGGCCTTGGTGGTGGCGTCGAACGGCACGGCCGGCACGCGGCGGGCGGCCTCGGTGATGAGGCTGGCGAGCGGGGCGATGGCCAGCGGCAGGATGGGCGCCACCAGTGGCGCCAGAGTCTTCAGGTCCATGGTGGGCCTCCTATCGGTTGTCCCAACGGGCGCGGCCGTTGCGGACGTCTACGTGCACCCACGAGGGGTAAATGCCGATGCCGCCCTGGGCGAAGGCGGGGATGGCCTCGGCCACCTCTGCAAGCTGGGCCGGCGTGTGGGTCCGGCTCACGACATCGGCGGCCACCCCCAGGACGTGCTGGCTGGCTTTGGCCCCGCCGACCGCGGTGTTGTGCCGGGGGCAGCGGTAGCCCGAAGTGATGCGGATGGGGCCGACCTTGTCCCGCAGGGCCTGGAGGGCGGTGGCAAGCCGGCCCAGCTGGCGCTTGACCGAGGGTGGGAAGTCGGGGCCGCACAGCCCACAACGGCAGCCGAACTCCACCCAGGTGAAGTTCGGCGCGGCGTGGGTGGCGTTGGGGAAGATGGGCGGGGTCATTTGTGCGGCCCTCCGGCGAGCATCGCCCAGGCCGAGCCGATGGCGGTCACGATGCCGGTGCCGATGCCTGCCACCCACTTCACCAGGGCCTCAAGCTGGCCGATGCGCTTGGCGTGATCGCGGATTTGCTCGGCGTGGCTGGGCGTGTCGCCCCCGCCTTTGACGACCTTGGTCAGCTCGGCGACGTCGGTGCGCAGGGACTTCAGCTCAGCCATCATCAGTTGAGCCCAGGACGGTGCGGGGTCTTGGGCGTGAAGGTGCTCGCTCATATGATCTCCCTTCAGGGGGTGGTGTTCAGGGGGCCTACGACGGCTCGGCCACGCCCACGCTTGATGCGGTCGTCCGCATCCTGCTGCGCTTGGCGAGCAAGAAGCTCTTGCCGGTTTTCCCGAATCCAACGCTTTTTGGCCTGACCACTGGCTTTGGTAACGGCGCTGTTCAGACGTTCGCGCTGCACGTCCGGCGACTCCTCGGCGCGATACTCGGGGTTGGCCAGCATCTTACCGATGCGGTTGCGGGCTGCAATGCCTTGGCGCCGAAGCAGCTCCTGCTGCTCTTCAACGGTCAGCGGGATAGGGGCAGACTTGCGCTTGATCTGCACGTCGGTGGAGACGCGGGGCAGGTTGGCTCCGGTGATCAGCACCTCGCGAACGACTGGGTCGTAGTTCTCTCGAGCGAACTGGCCGGCGCCCGCACTGAACGCTCGCCACCCCGTATTGGCGCCGCGCGCATCACCGAGGCCGGTGTAGGCGGTTGGCAGCTCTTCGCGCAGCAGCGGCAGGCGGTTCTGCACAGACTGCACCACCGCAGAATCGAGAGCCCCATAATCAACCGCCCGCATCTCCTCGCTGTCGTCGAGGAACTGCGCCGTCTCTGCCACGATGGTGGGCACGACGGACCCAGCAAGGCTTCCGGCGAAGCGGTTCATCTTCTTGCCGCCCGTGTCGCCCGCCACCTCCACAAACTGCTTGGCGCCCTGCGTGAACGGCTGATCAAGGATGAGGGCCAACACCTGGGCGCCGACCTTGATGCCCCGTGTGGTGCCGTCGAGGTCGCGGCCATCGCGGTTCATCGTGGCCCCCAGGCTCAGCAGCGTGCCGACAGGAGAGAACGGGTTAAGTGGCAGCCACTCGTCACCGACCTTGATGGCGTTCGGCGTGCGGCCTGCCGCCGTGTTCTCCTCACGCCGGTCGGGCTGGTCGGAACCGGTGAGCCGCCCTTCGTCGTACATGCGAGAGCCAAGCCAAATCAGCGAACTGCCCATTGCGTTGCGAGCGAGGCCCTTGGACAGCGCCTTCTGTTCGGTTGGCGTGAGCCACGGGCCGTCCGTCACGCCCTGGACGCGCTCCAGCCTGCGCCGAGCTGAACGCTTGCGAAGCGTCTGCCCAACGGCGAACGGGGTGGCATAATCGGCCACCACCCGGGCTCCGATGCTTGCAGGCGTTTTGACGAAGGGCAGAAACAGATCCATTCCGGCCGTCAGGTAGGCCCCCGTCGAACCGCCCTCACGCGCATCATACTGCTTGAAGCCTTGCTTCAATCCGCTGATGGCGCGGCTGATGGCCGTCTCGTTCTGGAACGTGGCAAACTCCGCGTCGGCAATCGCCTCGAACATCATCTCCTCGGTCGGGTTGTCGGCAAGGCGGCGGATGTTGGCCTCGATCTGCGCTCGGGTCAGCCGCGGCGTGGTGCTTCGGGCCGTGCTCACCACCAGGCTGCGGGCCTGGTCGTCCAGCGAGCGGCGCAGCGCGTAGGCTTTAAAGATGCGGTCCTGCGCCCCCTGGAAGCGCATGATGGTGTTCACGTACTTGTTCAGCGCGTTGCTCGGCGTGTTGACCTCGCGGGGAATGTCGAGAGCGGCGAGCTGGTCTAGCGGCATTCCGTGGACCATCGTCTGCAGCGCCTCCGTCACGCCGCGGCTGCCGGCCTCGTTGATGCCCCGCGCAATGCCGGCCACCCGGGGTGCAAACGTGGTGCGGTTGCCGGTGAACATTCCGAGGAAGGCGTCGGGCACCGCGCCGATGGCGCTCACGATTTCCTCGAGGCCCAGGTTCAGGGTGTTGCTGGCCGTGTTGCGGGCGATGGTCTTCACGCCCGTCAGCAGCCCGGCCTTGCGGGCGGTGCTAAGCGCGTCGATCCAGGGCGTGATGGTCAGCCGGCCCATCTGCTTGGCTAGGTCGATACGCGCCTGGCGCACGGCTTCCCGTGCTGCCGCCTCAGCCGAAGCGTTGCCGGCCGCTTGAGCCGCTTTGAGCTGAGCGTCAGCCTGCTGGCCCCGCACCACGATCTGGCTGATGGTGCTGATCTGCTCGCTCGTGGCGACGCCGCCGGAGGTGCGGTTGGCTCGGGCCAGCCAGTAGTCCACGTCGAACCCCTGGCGGGCCACCATCTTCAGGTAGGCCAGGTCGCGGCCCTTCTGGCTTCGGCTCTGGGTCACGATCTCTTGCAGCCCCATCACGTCCTTCTCAAGCTGCATCAAGCGCGTGGTCTCAACCGTCAGCGCCTGCGGGAGATCGGCAGGGTCGATGGGGTTGCCATCTGCCCCGTTGGGCACGGGGCCGCCGCTCTGTGCCGCTTGGATGGCATTCACGCGCTCCTCGACCAGGATGCTCTCCTCCACGAGCTGCTGCATGTAGTTCTTGGCGGCTTCGTACTCAGCGGCCGTCAGGGATTCGCCGCGCTTCAGCCCCTTGCGGGCCATCTGTTCCACGGCGAACGGGTTGATGTCGGCCGCCTTGGCGCGGAGCTCATCAAAGGGTACCCGCTGCCGGGGATCGCGCCCTTCGGCGCGGAGGCGGGCTACGGTCTGCTCCAGGAGCGCGAGGTGCTTGTCGCGGGCGTCGTCGCTCAGGAAGCTGTACTTGGTCTCGTTGTGGTAGTTCGAGCCGCGCATCTGCCGGATCTGACGTTCCAGGCGTGTGGCGGTCGCCGTGTCTCCCGCCGCTGTGGCTGAGGCGAGGTCGTTCTGAAGGTCGGCAATGGTGATGACCGGGCCGCCCGGCTTGGGGATGACGACCCTCGCATCGTCGAGGCCCTGGACCTCAGCTTCGATCTGGGTGATGCGGGCCGCGTTGCCGTCGAGCTCGGCCTGCTTCCGCTCCTTGAGCAGCTCGCGAATCTTCTGATCGATGGCCGCGTTCATCGCCTTCTGGCCGGGCGTAAACGCCTCGGAGGGGTCGCGGCCCAGCGAGCCGATGCTGCCACGCCGAGGGCCTCCCACGTTGGCGGCGACAGGCGGGATGGACTTCTGGAGCTTGGTGGCATCCTCGATCAGCAGCGACACCTCCGGGCGCGGCGGCAGGGGCGGCATGGCCTCGGGCGTGGACAACTTCTCCACCGAGGCCGGCGGCTCGGGTGCCCCCACAGGCGTGGCCGGGTCGGGCGCCTTGCCGAGCGTCAGGTCCAGCTCGGGCGCACGGCGCGTGGGCAGGGTGGTCGGCGCTTGGGATAGCGCCTCACGGGCGCCGCGCAGGCCGGCGCCCAGGGCCGGCGCCACACGGGCCGCCGCCAGGCCGGCGCCGCCGAACAGCGCATCGGAGGCAGGGTCCGTCACCATCGCCGTCGGCACGGCGGTCACGGCGGCCGTCAGGCCCTCAGCAAACCCAGGCGACCCGGGCAGCAGTCGGGCGGGCTCTTGGAGCACGTCCCGCACGGGAGCCGCCACGCCCTCCACGAACTCCCCGGCGGCCTGTGTGGCTCCCCGCAGCATCGCCCCGGCCCTTTCGCGCGAGGTCAGGTCACGGGCCGCAGGCGTCACGAGGGGGGGCTGGAGGGCCGCGAGCTCCTCGTTGCGTGCCGCCATACGCGTGGCGAGGTCCGGGCTGGTGCGGCGGCGCTTGCGCTCAGCCGTCTCAATGGCCTGCCGCGTGGGGCCGAAAAGCATCTGGGCCGTCAGCCCGGAGCCGGCGACGTCGGTGAACGCCTCGCGGGCCGCACGGGCCAGGCTCGCCGGGCTACCCGGCACGGGCGTCTGGGCCAGCCGCTGCTCGCGGGCCTTGGCCTCGGGCGCCGGCAGCATCGCCCCGTAGAACGGCACGGCAGCCGTCAGCTCGTCAGTCACGGTCGAGCGAGCCGGAGCTGCGGGATCCCAGCGCCGGGCTGCCTTGGCCTGGCGGTCGGCCGCCAAGAGGTCGCCAAAGGAACGCCCCGCCGGTTGGGCGGGGCGTGGGGCGGGGTCTGCGCTGGACTGGAGCACGAGGGGCGGTCGGCCCTTGGTGGCGTCTTTGAGGATCTTGGCGCGCTGGGCGGCGCTGAACTTGGCGAACTCGGGGTCCGCCACCAGGGCGGCGAGTTCCTCGTCGGTCTTAGGCATCGTCACTCTCCAGGCCGTGCTTGGCGTAGAAGTTGCGCATCGCGTCCGAGCTGCGGGCAGGCTCAAAGTGCAGGTGATCGCCCTCGTCGATCACCTCGAGGCCCCGCTGCCGTCCCCACTGGATCAGCCTGGCGCGGTCCTCGGGGCGGGGCACCACGAGGTCGAACGCCTGTCGGTACTGGTGCCACGAGGTGGCCGTGCCACCCGCGTTGGCGTTTCGTTCCTTGGATCGGGCCTTGCTGCTGATCGCGGCCCCCGGCGCCAGCGACACGGCCTGTTGCGCGAGCTTCTCCCATTCGGGCAGAAGGCCGGTGTCGTTGTAATCCTTCGGCGGCATTATTGCGGCGCTGCGCGTTCCCCGGACAGCAGGCGCCGCCTGCCCACTGCCCGGCTGCTCAAAAGGGCGGGTCACGTTGGCGTCGTAGTAGGCCTGCGCCTGCTTTCGCCAGGCGTCAATCTGTTCAGGCTTGGCCGGCGTTCGGAACATCTTCCCGTCCGCATCCTCGCGCATTGGAAGCGTTTTGGACATGGTATTCACGTAGTCCTCGACATACCGGAGACGACCGCTCTCCCACTGCTGGCGCAAGCGTGGCGTATCGTCCCGCTGCGCCCGGGGCGCCGCCTCGCGCGTCGGCCGGGTGACGCCGGGCCTGAGCTCCTGGTAGACGTCGCCCACCCAGCCCATCCGGGGTGCCGCCTCGGGGGCCGGCTTGGGTTGGGCCGCAAGCACCACCTTGCCTGTCCGCGTGTCGATCACGTTCTCGTACGGGCTGGCTTTGAACAGGTCCAGCGCCGGAGCCTTCGGCTTCTCCAGCATCAGACCGCCCCGGATGGCGTCTAGAGTTTGCTCGCCGCCGAAATCCCGGCCCATCTCAATCCGCTTCATCGCCGTCTGGCCGAGCGGCATTGGGCCGATGAAGTCCGGGTTGGGCACCTGGGCCATTACGGGCGCCCCCACGACCGAGGTGTTTGGCAGGTCCACGCCGTACCCGGTCTTCACCGCCTCGCGGAACTTGGGCAGCAGCTCGGCGGCATCCTTGCCCCGACCGGACTGCAGCATCACGCCCCCAAGCTGCTGGTACAGCTTGGCCTGCTCTTTGGCTTCCGCTTTGCCCTGGGTGATGGTGTCGGCCAGTCCGGCGCCGAGGGCGCTGAGCGCGCGGCTCAGGCCATCGCCCTGTTGGCGACGCTGTTGAAGGAGTTCAAGGAATCCCATTGTCGCCTCCTAGCGGTAGCTCGCGCCAGCGGCGACGAGCGCTGGGTTGGCCGTGTAAATGCCCCCAGCGATCATCCCGCCTTTCAGGATGTTCTTCAGGAGGTCGGGCCACTCGTTGGCGTCCATCTCCATCAGGCGCTCGGCCGCGTACTGGTCCACGCCGTTCTGGAGCAGCATCGACTTCACGCGGGCCTTCTGCTCGTCCAGGAGCAGCGGCAGCTTTTGCTGGTCAATGTAACGGCCGAACTCGTCGCGCTGGGCGCTCATCAGGCCTTCTGCCCGGCGCATGTTGAAGTCGGCCCGCTTCTGGGCCGTGTCCATCGTCGCCTGGTTCATGCCACGCTCGCGAGCACCAGCGGCCTCCATCGCCAGCTGCCCCATCATCGCCGCCTCCAGCCCGGTGCCACCACCGCTCATCAGCCCGCGAGACGCCAGCAGCGAGCGCACGCGGTCTCCCCCCTGCCTGTACTGCTGCTCGGCCGTGTTGATGACGTTGTTCCGCAACGCCGCCTCGTAAGCTGCGTCGAACGGCTGCGTCTCCTCGCTGTAGTAGTTCTTGAACCTCGGCGCCTTTTCCATCGCGCCGGGCGTGTAGTCCCTGGCCGCCTGAATCGCAGCCGGCAGGTTGCCCGTTGGGCGTGCCGGCTTGGAAGCCATCGGTGCGGAGGAAGCCACCGCGGCCTGGCCGCCAGCATTTACGCCAAGGGTTGGCGCGATGGCAGAGGGGCTGCCCATCCCGCCGCGCTCGTCGATCACGCGACCGCCAGCATCCAGACCAGGCCTCACCGCCCCCGGGGTCAGCACCGTGCCCACAACCCGTGGGTCGTTCCCCGGCACGTTACCAGTGCGCCTCACGGTGTCATAGACGCTTGCCTGTGGGCTACCGAAAACGGCCCCGTCATCAGACATAGAAGCCGCAAGCGCATTCATTGGATCGTTCGAGCCGGCGCTCTGGTTGCCCAGGACTTGAAGCTTGTAGCCTGCCGTCTTGGGGTTGCTGTAAGTGACAGCAGGGCTGGACATGGCGCCGGTCGCTTGAGGTGTCAGTGGCTGCTGGCCGGCGTCTTCCCACTTGCCACCGCGCCACACCAAGCGCTGGTTCGGGTTGCCGACGTTTGCGCGCATCTCGCCGGCTTGCGCCGCGCCGCGCTGTACGTTGTCCAGTATCAGCTGGTTGATTGCCATCACACGGTCCTCCAGGGAGCAGCGGGCCAGGTCACGTTGTGGGGGTCGGGTTGGGTCGTCACGTCTCGCAGGGCCTGCCGGTAGGCCCGCAGGGGGGCGGTGTCCTCGCCCAGGTCCTCGGCACGCTGGATGCGCCAGTCGGCTTCTAGCAGCAGGTGCACCCGCTTCCGGCGCACCTCGTCCCACGAGGGGATGGCGGCGTGGACGGCGACGAGCTGCTCGATGGCGGCGAGTTCCTCGTCGGTTACATCGTCCCGCGTGGGCAATTCCACAAAGAGCTGGTCGTAGTCCGTCGAAATGCCAGTGATGCCGGGGATGCTTGAGGCGGCTAGGGCCGCGTGCAGCGCCATGAGGTCGAAACGGGCCGTGTTGGGAAAGCTGAGTCTCATAGTTCCACCGCCATCAAGAACAGGGGCCAGTCGCTTCCGGCGTTGACGTTCAAGGTGCCGCCGCTGGCCTTGGCCCGGCACTTGATCAGATGGCGGCCGGCCGCTGCTGAAAACGCACGAATGGCCGCGAGGCCGTAGGTGTCAGTGTCCGTAGACGTGTCATGCAGCCACACCCACTCATCGGGGCCACCGTCAATGCTGAAGCCGAACTCGCCGGTGGCGCCGGCTGAAGCATTGATGTAAAACCACTCGCCGGTGGCAATCAGCAGCAAGGTGCCGCCGTAGGTCGTGAAATCAAGCTGGAGCCCTGTCACGTCTACAGCGGTGCTGGAGGTCGTAGAGAAGCCGGTCGTCGTCCGCACGTAGGCGTGATTGAGCCGCGCCAGCCCGGCGGCTGCACCCGTGACCCGGCCGAGCTTGGAGCTGGCCTCGGTGAGACGCTGCTCAACGCCGAGCATATAGGGGCGTGCCAGTCCTTGGGCGAAAGCTGCCAGGACGCGGGCGTCTTGCAGGCCGCTCACGGCATCGCCTCCCGCTCCTCACCCACCCAGACGCCCAGCTCCTGGACGTCGGCGGCGGTGCTGGTGAGCGTTACGCGCAGCGACACGGAGCGGCCCTTGGTGCCCGATGGCAGCCACCAGGACTGGCGCTCGGGCTTGTTCACCACGGCGCTGGTGCCGGTGAGCGCCGAGCCCACCATCTGGCCGTCCACGTAGGGCTGGATGGACACCGAGCCCGTGAACACGGCCGACACCTTGCGGAACTTCTTGAGGTCGCTTTGCCGCTGCCCCACCCAATCGCCCGTGCGGTACGCGCCGTTGGCGAGGCGCGAGCTGCTGGCCTCCAGGCGGCGCACGGCGGCGGGTGAGTCGGCCGTGCTGCCCGTGTAGATGATGCAGCCATCGCCGATGTGGAAGCCCAGCGCACCCGGGGAGCTCTGCGACATCGCGGTTGTGACGACGCTCCAGCCGGTGGTGCGGTTGAAGCGGTACAGCGCACAAGTTGTTGGGCCGGTCTCCAGGTAAGCCAGGTAATCGTTGTTGTAGTAGTCGGCCCCGTAGCAGTCGCGGAAGTTGGTGGCGGTGTCGCGGTCGACCGTGTAACGCGTGACAGTCTCGATCGTGCTGCCGTCCGTCTGGACGATGCCCTTGTTGGTGTTCCACCAGACAGCGCCGCCCACGTCTACCGCGTAGACGAAGTAGCTCACCTGGCTCGGCTCGGTGTCGTCGATGGTCTGGACGATAGGCAGCCCAAGGATGGCGTCGTCGATGGTGACGGTGAAGGCGCCGCGGGTGGTCGGGCAGATGAAGCGGTTCAGGGCGTAGACGGTGGTTAGGGGGGCATCGGCCACCTGGATGACCTTGGCAGGGTCGTAGATGGCGGGCGTCACCAGAGACAGGTACATCACCGTGCTGCTCTGCGTGGCGGCCAGCAAGACCCCCTCGGGGCTGATGGCGACGTCCCGCAGGCCGGTTGGCATATCGGCGGTGTTGGCGGTCGTCAGCGCCTCGCCCAGGGCGTCGTTGGCCTTGGTGTCGGTGTAGCTCGCGGTCGTCACGTTGGCGGTCTGGGTGACGAGCAGGGGCGTGTCGATGCCGGCGCCCTGGCGGTACAGGCGGGTGCCGACGATCTGGGGGTCGATGATCTTCACGCTCGGGGCCGAGCTGGTGGCGGCCTGGCTGATGGTGACGGTCGTGCCAGAGATGGCCGTGATGTAGGTGCCGGCGGGGATGCCGCTGCCCGTGATGCGCATGCCGACGCGCAGGGGGGTGGTGTCCGCAACGCTCGTGAGCGAGGTGCTGCTGTTGGTCGTGCAGGTGGTGTACGCCTGCGGCAGGGTGACGGCGATGTTCTTGGCGCCCGTGGTCGTGATCGCGGTTGAAGATGCCGGCGGGCTTTCCTGGCCGAGCGCGTTGTAGAAGGTGCAGTAGTAAGTGATGGTGCCGGCTGGCACGCCCGTGCTGCCGGAGGTCGTGGGCGTGCCCAGGGCGGCGGGCGTCATCAGGCCCAGGTAGTCCCAGGTGGGCGGCGTGGCCGTGTCGCTGGTGTACTGGATGCCCGTCAGGTCCGAAGGGAACGGCCCCTCGCCCTTGTGGCTGCGGTAAAGCCGGCCGCCGAACCGGGCGACGGCATAGCGGCCCGTCATCCCCAGCGCCCCGATGCCCCACGGCACAATGGTCTGGCTTGTGGCCGGGACGTAGGTGTCGGTGCCCGTCCACACGCCGGAGCTGAGCGTGGGCTTGGTGTCATCCCGGCGGTTCTGGAGCGAGCCGTCGGTGATGTCCACGCCCGTGGCTTCAACCGCTCCGGCCGGGCCCACCTTGCTGGGGGTCAGGTAGGTGTTCAGGCCGCCGAACTGGTTGGTCAGCAAGACGTACTGCATCACAGGTGCCTGTAGGGGACGGCCGCCGGGTCGGCGTTGAGGAGGCGGGTCACGCGTGCCAGGCAGTCGTCGAGCTGGGCGCGGTACATCGTCTCGAACTCGGCGGCCTTGGGCCGGTCGTTGTCCTCGAAGTTCCGGCGGTAGCACTGGGCGACGGCGTAGTAGACTAGCGCCAGGTGGTACTGGTCGGGGATACCCGTGGGGGTGGCGGTGGTGCTGGCCATCGTGGCGGGCAGGGCCGTGTAGTAGACATAGACCGTGGTGTAGGCGAGCACCGGGTAGGGCCAGAAGCGTACGACCGTGAAGCCGAAGTCGCCGAACACGTAGGCCGTGGGCTGGCTGGCAGCGCCTGCGGTCTGCCGGTCCCACTGGTAGGGCAGGCTGGCGGCACTCGCCATCGGCACGCGGTAGCCGTTGACCCAGACGGACTCCAGCTCGTGGAGGTCGCTGGGCACGGTGTAGAACGCGTAGGCCTTGTCCGTCAGCGTGACGCCCATGTTGGTCGCGGTCCCCTCAGCGCTCATGGTGAGGGTCGTGCCATTGATGGCCGCGACCGTCGTGCCGTCCGGGATGCCCGTGCCGTAGATGAGCTGCCCCAGGCGCCAGCGGGTGGGCAGCGAGAGGCTGGTCACGTCCTTGTTGCCGAGCGTCACGTTGCCGGTGCCGAGCGTCTCGAAGGTGGTGTTGGCGCTGAGCGGGCTGCTGTACTTGCGCATGCACTTGGTGCGCTTGGCAAAGTCCTGGGCGGCGTCGTTCAGGTACTGGTCGATGAGCGCGGAGGACCATTGCGAAAAGGCCGAGTCCTCGAGGAACTCGGCCACGCGGGTGCGAAGTTGGAGCAGGTTCACGGTGTGACCTCCAGCCAGAGCTGGTCGGGTTCAGACCAGGCGTAGAGCTTGCCGTCGGTCGGCATCGGGGTGGGCGGCTGCCAGAGGCACGTGGCCTCGTCCAGCGTCCACGAGGGGTAGGGCTGCGGCGGGATGAAGGCGTCGCGTGTCTCGTCGTAGCTGAAGCCGATGCCCGCGTAGTTCTTCCGGTAGGGCGTGCCGCCCGTCAGGTGCTGGCCGCCCTGGGTGTTGTAGCTGGTGCGCTTGGCCCCGTAGTAGGCCTCCCAGTCCCAGGGCTGGCCGTCGGGGCCGAGCTCGTGCTCGTCCTTGCCGACGAAGACCTGGGTGACGATGTTGTGCTCGTTGAGGATCGCGTAGTGTGCCATCGCCGCCTCAGTTAAAGGTCACGGTGTCAGACGCGCCGGCTGCCGTGATGGTCGTGATTTTGAAACCGCCGGAGGTCGAGGTGCTGGAGGTGACGCCCGCGGAGAAGGTGGCCGTGTAGGTGTCTAGGTACTTCAGGATGACGACACCTGAACCACCGTTGCCCCCGTTGGCGATTACATTCCAGGCACCACCACCGCCGCCGCCGCTGTTTGCCGACCCATTTGATCCACCGGTGGTTGAGCTGGTGGCTCCATTTCCACCACCGCCCGAACCACCCGAACCGCCGGTGCCAGCTTGCGATCCGCCACCGCCACCAGCATAGTAAACGGAGGATCCAGAAATGGACGATTGGACGCCCACGCCGCCGGTTCCGGCCGGACCTTGGCCGCCTACGGCGCCAGCTCCACCGCCGCCGGACCCACCACTTACGGATGCTGGTATAGCACCACCGTCGCGTCCTTCAACTGGTGAATAAGAACCGCTATTACCAGTCCCAGGCGCCTGAGTTCTATTATCGGTGGTGTATCGCGAGCCACCGCCACCAGAACCACCGTTTCCAGCGGTGAGTCCCGATGAATATGCCCCTGAACCGCGGCCACCTCCAGAAGCTGAAATAGTTGCAAAAGTTGAATTATTACCGTTTGAGCCGTTTGTCGTGTTTCCGGTTCCTCCGCTTCCAATTGTTACTGCGTAGGCAGTTCCCCTTGAACAATTGCTTGTTCCTTCCCGAAGCCCACCGGCGCCACCGCCGGCTCCAACCGATGATGATCCAGCGCCGCCACCGGCAACAACCAAATAAGTTACGCTAAGCGCCGGCCACGTCCCGGCTCTTTGGTAACGGCACTGTTCAGGCAAGCCCCAGATACCCGAGGCAACTGAAGTAGTCGGCGTATTTGCCTTGCCAATGATTCCGCCGTTCTGCCGAATCGGCATTAGCTGATTTCCTCGTACACGCAGACCACTTTAAGGTCTGATGAGCTGCCCGCCGTCGCCCCAAGACTGCGGTCTTCTTCAAGATAGAGTGCCGTGCTGCGGTCAATGACGACGAGCGAGGCGTCGGCCGGAACCGACACGGTGCTGGCGATCTCGGTGGCTGTACCGCCCAGGGCAGCGGCCGAGTAGTAGTTGATGGTGATGTCGGCCGCGTTGGTGCCATCTACGTTGGAGACGATGAGCGACACCACACGCAAGCACTTGTTAGAGCTGGCCGCGTTGCTCAGAACCGACGTGGCGCTGGTGGTCGTCAGGCTGACGGTCGCCACCTTGCCGGTGATGGTGGTGGGGCTGGCGAGGTTGGGCGCGGTCATTTAGAAGCCTCCAAAGAGAAGCGCAGCGGCGAAGGCGTTGCCTGTCCCGCCAGACGGTGTGTCCCAAGACAAGGTGCCGGAGCCATCGGTCTTGAGGTACTTGTTGGTGTTGCCTGTCTGCGATGGAAAGTCGGTCACGTCGCCAACCGTCAGCGTGTCCCAGGCTGTGTCGTAGTTAGTGCCGCTGTTCTTCTTGAGGTACTGCCCGGTCGTGCCGCCCGTGGCGACACCTGCGCCTGGGTCGCCCTGGGGCCCTTGAGGCCCCGTTGGGCCTTGCGGCCCCGTGGCACCCTGTGGACCTGTGGCACCCGTCGCGCCGGTTGCGCCCGTCAAGCCGATGGACGCCACGAGATCCCAATAGGCCGTCTGCGTGTCTGGCTGCTTGTTGGTGCCAGCCTGCGTCGCGATGTAGGTGGAGCCGTTGTACTCCACCAGGTCATAGGCGACGTAGGCCGTGCCGCTGTTCCAGACGCCTTGCCAGTCCACGCCTTGGCCTGCGGCGCCCGTGGCGCCGGTCGCACCCGTTGAACCCGTGGCGCCCTTCTGGGCCATCAGCGACCAGTAGGTGGGCTCGGTGTCCGGCTGCTTGTTCGTGCCGCTCTGGAGGGCGATGTAGCTCGAGCCGTTGTACTCGACGACTTCATCGGCGGCGTAGGTGATTGCAGAGCTCCAGGCGCCCTCCCAGGTGAAGGCAGAGCCGCCGCCCCCGCCGCCGGACGAGCCGCCTGAGATGAAGAAGGGGACGCCGGAGGACTGCATCAGCGGGTGCCCTTGTAGATGGTGACGCGGCAGCCGACAGAGCCAGCGCTGATGACGTAGAAGGCGGCGGGGTACTTGCTGGCGATGGCGAGCACCTCGCCGTCCGTGACCTTGGTGCCGGTGGACGTGGTCACGCCCGCGTCGCCCAGGTACACGTCGCCGCCCAGGGGCTGGATGGTGAAGCCCACATAGGCGCTGTCGGCCTTCGTGGTGATGGCCGCTGCGGTCGTGGTGGCCGTGACGGCCGCTTGGGTTTCGGGGCTGTTGAAGAACACGGGTTCCTCCTGAAAGAGCCGGGGCGGCAAGAGTGCCGCCCCGATGGTGAAGAGGTTGAGGGTGGGCGTCGTCACGACTACGCGAGGTCGACGTTGTCGGCCGTGCAGAGCAGGACGAGCTGCACGAGGCCGGTGGCCGTCGCGCCGCCGACCGTCAGCTTGATGGTGTCGTTGGCCGCGTACGTCTTGAGGATCTTGAGCTGGGTGCCGGCTGCGGACGACGTGGACGTGGCGGCGAGCAGGGCTGTCGTGCTGTCGCTGTCACCCACCGCGATGGTGGTGGACGAGCCGAGCGCGGCGTTGATGAGCTGGCCGCCGATGACGGTCACGCCAGCCTGGATGGGGCACATGTTGATGGTGTCGCCCGACTCCACGCTGGCGAGCGTGAACGAGGTGACGATGGGGAAGACGCCCTTTTCCTGGTACTTCGCGGGGACGCCGGGCTGGGCCAGCGTGGCGGTGTAGGTCGTAGGCATTGGTTACTCCTTCAGGCCCTTGCGGGCGCGGGTGGTGCGCGTGGCGGGGGCCTCCACCGTGGCGGGCTCGGGCTCGCGCACGGTGAAGGTGTGGCCTTTGATCGCCGCCAGGACGGCCGCGACGGGGGGCGCCACCTCGACCTGGGCGTCCCGGGCGAACGTGGTCGGCCGGTATCCCAGGTGCAGGGTGATGCTGGCGTCGGGTCCTTCGTAGACGGCGATCACGGGGCCTCCTAGATCGCGGTGTAGGACGAGTAGACGCTGAAGGCGCCGTGGTCCTTGCCGTTGAACTGGAGCTTCTGGACGCCGAGCAGGGAGGCGACCGCGAAACCGACCTGGTTGTCGAAGTCGAACTCCTTCTCGGTGTAGCGCCAGGAGCCGCCACCGCCGGCCGACGCGCCGGTCTCCTTGCCCTTCACCCAGGCGCCGGCCTGTGCGCCGAGGATCTGGGCCTGGGCGACGGGCACGTTGCCGGAGGACGTGAAGAGCACGCCCGCGGGGTTCGTGACGAGGATGAGGTTCTTCCAGGTGCCGAGGGCGCCCGTGAAGAGCGGGTTGTCCTTGCCGCGGTCGGCCGCGAACTGCTGGGCCGCCACAAAGTCCGCGTCTTGGAACAGGTCATACGCCTGCTCGGGCGTGATGACGCAGAGGAAGCGGCCCTGCGGGTCGATGGGGCGCATCGGGATGCCGCTGTTGATGAGCAGCTGCACCTTGACGATGGCCTTGTCGAGCAGCGACGCGGTCATCTTGTCGGACGCCGTGAGGCCCGCCTGGGAGGCCTGCGAGCCGGCCCACAGCTCGTGGGTGGCGTCGGGCGCGCGGAGGCTGTTGCCGCCGAACCCGGTGAACGAGGTGGGCAGCACGGTCAGGGTGCGGGTGCCGCGACGGCCCGCGAGCATGATGGTCATCAGCTCGGAGACGAAGTCCTTGGCCCACACGCCCAGGGCGTAGCCGGCCTGCTTGCGCAGGTCGATGGCGGAGCGCTGCTCGGTCATCCGGCCAGCGATGCGGACGGCGTTGCGCTTCTGCCCGAGGTACAGGGTGTCGGCGTAGTAGCCGAGCGACTCCTCGTTGCCCTCGAGGGTGGCGTCGTTGTCCACGCCCTGGCTGTTGAGCTTGGAGAAGACGTGCACCTTGACGGTGTCGCCGGGGCGGTTGGCGAGGTCAGAGACGACCTGGATCGCCGAGGTGGGCGACTCGCCCATGTAGCTGGCGAAGAAGTTCTGCCGCTCTGCGTACTGGGAGATGACCTTCTCCTGGACGTAGATCGGATTCAGGGATGCGCTGTTCGCGACAATGGTCTCAGCCATTGCGGGCCTCCTGCTCTAGCGAGCGGTCAGCCTCCCGATGCTTCGAGCAGGCGCCCATAGGCCGCATCCCAACCGCGGCTGCCGGGGTCGAGGTTGAGCGCACGGAGCAGCTCATTCTCGGGGGCGGCGTCCACGGGGGCGGCGGCTGCAGGCAGGTGCCCGATGCCACGGGAGGAGGTGGGTGTCTGGGGACGGGTGCGCGGGGCGAGCTCCGCGAGGCGGGCCTGCACCTTGGCCTCGACCTGGGCGTCTAGCTCGGCGGGCGTCAGAAACGCCTGCTTCGCCATCTGGTAGGCCCAGAGCGCGGGGTTCGGTTGCTGCGCCGCCAGGCGATCCACGACGTCGGCGCCGAGCTGCTGGTAGAGCTTGCCGAGCTGGGCATCGAAGTCGGAGTACGTCTGGCGGGCCAGGTCTGCGCTCATCTGCAGGCGGGCCGTGTGGGCTTGCGCCTCGGCCTGCTGCTGATACTCGCGCTGCTTGGCTTGGAGGACCTGGGCGAGCGCATCGGGATCGTCCGCGTACGCCTCGAGCTGCTGCCGGAACTGAGCCTCTTGGGCCGCCTGCTGCTGCTGCGCGATCCAAGCCCGCATCTGCGCCTGCTCGGCTTCCACGGCCTGGAGGTGCTCCCGCAGCGCCCGCGCCTGTTCGCGCTCACGCTGAAGGGCCACCTTCAGGTCGCCAGGACCGTCAGGGTTGAATGCAGGCTCAGCCGGCACAGGGTCGGCGGGAGCTTCGGGGGCAGGTTCCGGGGCCGCCTGGGGCGCAGCCTCCTCGGCGAGAGCAGGGGCCGCCGTTTCCTCAACGGCTGGAGCTTGGGCCTCGTCAGCCATCGGCGTCGCGCCGAGAGCCGCCTCGTCGTTGGAGCTGTAGATGGTCTCGTCCAAGGTGCCTCCTTGCCACCCACCGGCCCCTCGCCGGCTGGAGTCTGGGGTGGCGTGACCTGAGCCCCGGCCGGTCCCTCACCGGCTGGAGTTGACGGGGCGCAGGAAAACGGCCGCCCCCCGGAGGAGGCGGCCTGCGTATGCGTTGGGGATGTCGTCTGTGGGTTACACGAGGATGTAGTGGATGTAGGCCGAGCCCACAAGGCCAGCGGACGCGCCGCTCGCCACGCTGGCCGTGACCCACTTGCCGGAAGCCAGGCGGCCGGCGGACTTGCCGTTGGTCCCCTGGTTCTCGATGTTGTCGAGGACCGCCGCCGTGGCGACGCTCTGGCCGTCGAGCAGGTTGTCCGCCGAGGTCGTGGCGCTGGTCGCCGTCACGCCGACGTCCACGGTGCAGGCGGCCGACGAGGCCGTCGTCACGTCGATCACCACGCGCTCAACGATGATGGCGCCCGCCTCGGGGTTGGCCCAGGCGAACACGCCGCCGGCCGTGTCCACGGCAGCCAAGGCGACCTTGGCAACCTTCACCGAGCGGTCGAACGTGACGGAGCCGGCAGCGTTCTGGAGGTTCTCCAGAATCTGCATGTCGAGGTCGCCACCGTTGCGGCGGATGACGTCCTTTGCGACGAAAGACATGGGGTGCCTCCTTACGCCGCGTCAGGCGGCAACGCGACGCCCTCCAGCAAGTTGGTGCCGGTGGGCGGGGGTGGGATCAACGGGGGCTCGCCGGGCTGCGGGCCGGGTGGCGGCAGCTCGGAAGCAGGTGGCGGGGGTGCCTGAGGGTTCAGCGCGGCCTCGGCCTTGGCGGCCATCTCGTCCTTGCCGGGGAAATCGCTCATCCGCAGGATGTCCGGCACGATGGCGACCTTCGCGGGGTCGGGCAGCATTCCGATCAGGTCCGTGGCCTGCTGCATTGCCACCTGCCGCTCGGTGCTCGTCTCGGCCTGGTCGTCGATCTTCAGGTCGTAGCGGAACAGGCTGTTGATGCCCACGACCGCCCGGCCCACCCACGAGACGTCCGCCTCCGGGGGCGCGCCCACCTGACCGAGCGCCGCCTTGCGCAGCGCCTCCTGGTTCTCGTTGAGCACCGAGCGCTCGACGATGCGGCTCCACTTCTCCGGGCTCCAGTAGTGGATGGCAAGCGCCAGCATCAGCTCGCCGCAGCGCTGGCGGAACTGGCGCCAGTTGTCCCACAGCTCGCCGAGGTTCACGTTCTGCTGGGCGATCTGCATCGCCTTCGCCCGGCCGCTCTTGGCGGTGCTGTCGGGGTCGCCGTAGGCCGTGGCGTTCTGCCCGGCCAGGTCGTCCACCTCGCGGCGCGACGTCTCCATCAGGTTCATCCAGCCGCCGAGGTCGCCCTTGTCGCTGCCCATCTGCACGCCGCCCAGGTTGTTCACCTCGAGGGCGAAGTTGGAACGCGCCAGCATCTGCGCCACCTGCTGCTCCGTGTGGCTGCCGCCCAGGGCGTCGCGCTGGTAGACGAACCAGCGGGACCGCATCGACTCGTTAGCGCGGCTGCGGTTCACGTTCAGCTCGCGCTGCGGCCACAGCATCGTCTCGACCAGGCCGTACGGGCGCCGGTTGTGGTCGCGGAACGCCCACAGGCAGACGTACGGGTAGGTGCGGAGCGGCAGCTCGGACTTCTCCGCGGAGAGCAGCCGGTCGCCCGCCATGATGGCGCGGTAGAAGCACTTCATCCGGCCCTGCATCACGCGGGCGCCGAGCTGCAGGGCGTAGAGCGCGAGGGGGTCGTTGCCGTCGTAGTCCACCTGCTCGCCATCGGGCAGCATCAGATAGAGCTCCTGCTTGTACTCCCACCAGTGGTGCTCGCGCAGCAGCACGCGCGGCCGGCGGGTCGTGGTGTCCAGCTCACCGATGAGGCCGCGCCCGTACGTGCCCGTGTCCACCTGGCCGTAGTCGAAGGCCACCTGGTCCGTGAGGTCGTCCTTGCGGTCCACCACCGCCAGGCGCAGCGCCTCTTCGTGCTCCGGGAACGCCTGGATGGCGAGGTCCAGGTCAACCTCCTTGCGGCGGATGAGGTAGCGGAAGTCGGAGAGGTCTTCGGCCTGGCCGAAGGGATCGACGAGCATTTCGTCCCAGGGGACGAACTCGCAGTAGACGGGCTCGCGGGTGGGGTCGCTCTCGTCGTAGCCCACCTCGGCCCAGCCGTACGGGCCGATGGCCGCGTTCTTGAAGCAGCGGCTTTCCGTCTGCTGGAAGTTCGTGGCGTCCTCAAGGTACTTCGCGCCCCGCGTCGCGGCCTCGGCCGTGAGCACGTCGTTCTCGCCGCGCGGCAGCACCTTCCACGAGAGGCGCATGTCGCGCTGCTTGCCGCTCACGTTGTTGATGGCCTTGAAGACCTGGTTGATGACGACGGGCGGGCGGCCCTCGCGCTTCAGCTGCTGGATCTGCTTCTCGTCCCACTGCTCGCCCGCGTAGAACCGATGCGCCTCGCGCCCGCGCTTGGTCACGACGTGCTGCGAGGGCTTGGCCTCGCGCCACTGGGCCACGAGCTTGGAGGTCAGGCCGGGCGTCAGCGGGATGGCCTCGCCCGTCTCGGTCGCCACCTGCGGGGCCATCGGGGCGCCCATCACGTCCAGGTCGTCCATCACGCCCACTCCCAGTTGACGTCAGCCGCCACGCGGCGATCCGCGTAGGCGTCGGGGCGGGCCTGCTTCGGCCGCGGCCCCCACGGGCGCTTGAGGCAGAACGCAGCGAGGGCGTCGTACGCGTGGTCCTCGCCCGTTGTGTCCACGTCCTCGGGGTTGTGCGCGTCGTACTCCAGCGCCGGCAGCGTCCGGCACAGGTGGACGCACGCCTCGCCCGCGATCACGAGGCCCGGCGGCTGCACCAGCTGGCCGTCGGCGTTGCGCTTGTAGGCCAGGCGCTCGTGCACCGCGATCTTCTTCGCGCGGCGCGAGCCCGGCCCCGCAGGCCACTCGGTGTGAAACACGCCGTGACGCGTGAAGCTCTCCGCGATGGGACGCCCGCCGCCGTGGTCGCGGCGCCCCACGTCAAACAGGTCCGGGCCCGTCCAGCCCGTGACCTCCTTCTCGCCCGCGTGCCGTTCGATCTCAGCGACGCGCCGCGCCACCTCCTCGGGCTCCAGGCGCAGGCCGACGTTCGCCTGCACGCCGCCCCGCGCGTCGAGCTGAACGCCGTACCACTCGCGGTAGACGTGCGCGCACCCCTGCGAATCCACCGCGATCCACAGGATGGCAAACGGCCGCGCGTACCCCCAGTCCATCACGCGGAAGCGCGGCCACTCCGAGGGCGGCGCGTCGCCACCCCACAGCGCCTGGCACTGCTCGCGGGTGAGGACGTGGACGCCCGCGTCGAGGCGGAACACGCTGCCCTCGTAGGCGTTCCAGTCGCCCTCGAGGAGGGCGCGGCGGTCGGCCTCGGGCAGGGCTTCGAGGCGCCGGCCGTAGTCCGTCACGGCCAGGTGCGGGTTGTCGCTCAGCGTCGAGGCGATGAACACCCGCGACGTGCCGGTGGCCGCGTCCTGAAACACGGTGCCCGCAGGCGCCGGGTCCACGAAGCGCGCCTTCACCCACGCGTGACCGCGACCGCCCGGGTTCGCCGTCGCCCGCACGCGCGGCTGGATGCCGGGATCGGTGGTGCGGACGCGGGAAAGCAGGTAGGTGTAGGCGAACTCCGAAAAGTGCGTCACCTCGTCCCAGCCGACGTAGCTGTACTCCTGGCCCTGGTAGCGGTAGACGTCGTCGTCCTGGGCGAGATACCCGAACTCGATGACGGCCCCGTTCGGGAACTGCCACGCCTTCTCCTGCTTGTTGAAGCGGGCGCCGGACCAAGCTGAGGGGTAGATGTCGCGGCTGCGCGTGATCAGCTCGCGCAGCTCGGGGAACGAGCGGCGCAGCAGAAGCGCCCGGTACTTCGGCCGGTGCACCTGGCGCAGCGCGTCCACGAGCAGCGCCTCGCTCTTGCCGCCGCCAGCCGCGCCGCCAAACAGCACCTCGTACACGCGGCTTTGAAGGAAGCGCGTCTGCGGTCCCGGGTTGGGCGCCCAGGGAGCTGCAGTCTCAACGACCGCGCTCACGGCTGCGGGTCCTCTTGCGGCAGCAGCACGCCGATGCCATCGGGCGTCTTGCTCTCGTCGGTCGCCTTCGCGGCGAGGGCCTCGCGTTGGAGTTCGAGGGCAGCGCGGTTGTGCTCGGCCTTCTCGAAAGCGGCCATTCGGCGCTGGACCACATCGGCGGCCCGGAGCGCGGCATCCATATCGCCCGCGAACTGTTCGCCTTCGAGGGCGGCACGCAGCGGGCGCATCATCAGGCCCATCATCAAGCCGAGCGTCTCGTTCGCGTTCTGGCGAATGGCGGCGCCCATCGCGGCGCCCAGGCCGTCAGTGTCCGCAAGCCAGCGCTGAATGGTCTTGCGGTCGCAGCCGGCTTCTTCTGCCGCGGCGACCTGCGTCAGACCCATTCCGAGCAGTTTGGCGACCTTTTGCTGTTGAGGCGTGAGCTCGCGCATGGGACTGCGACACCTTGAGACACGAGAAAGGCGCCACCCACAGCGGACAGCGCCTACACCGAGCCGGTGTTGACCATCACCAGCTCTGCTCGCTGCGAGTCCAGCATCGCCGCCTGCTCATCGGTCAGGATCGCCACCGTGATGGCCTTCCCGTTCACCTCGAGCACGCCGAGCTGCAACCCGCAGACTTCCACCTGGGCCTCGCTGACACTCATCACGCCACTGAGCGGACAGCCCTGAGGACTCAGGTAGTACGCCCAGCGATACGACGAGGACACGCCTCAGCCCTCCAGATACGCGAAACGCCCACCCCGTGGGGCAGGCGTAACTCGTCACTCTGTAGCGTAGCAGCCAACTTGCTGCCGTGCGTGGTTCACCCGTTGTGCATGTGCGGTCAGTGCCTTGCCAAACCGTTGCCCTCACGCGCGCCCGCGCAATATTGGGGCCGTGCGGTCCCTCTAGGTTCCACCGACCGGGGTGACGCTCGCCGCTGGGCCCCCGAACAAGTTCGGGGTGTGTCTCTGCGTCACCTTCCAGTGGCAGGGTGCCCCGCCCTGGCGCTTCGCTTGACGGACCTCCGGTGGATGGGGGCACCCGTCCGCACCTAACCTAGAGTCTAG
>JAYKJB010000047.1 GCA_035285325.1 Candidatus Sericytochromatia bacterium | reverse complement strand
CGCGTCGCGCTGCGCAGCAGCATGTTGGCCACCAGGCCCGTCCAGCCGGTCTGATGGGCCGCGCCGAGGCCCTCGCCCGTGTCGCCGTGAAAGTACTCGTGGAACAGCAGGGCGTCCCGCCAGGCCGGGTCGTCGCGATGCCGTGCACTATCGCCGAAACAGGGCCGCCGGCCCGTCTGGTCGCAGAGGAACAGGCCGCCGAGGCGCTGGCAGAGGCCGTCTGCCACTTCGCCGAGCGTGTGCCTGCGGCCGCTGCCCGTCGGAAATTCGACCTGGAAGCCCGCGCCCAGATGCGCGTGAAAGCGCTGCAGGGATTGGACCAGCATCTCGTTCATGGGGAACCAGACGGGGCCGCGCCAGTTGCTGTTGCCGCCGAACATCCCGCTGCTCGACTCGGCTGGCTCGTAGGCCACTTCATGGAGGCCGCCCGGCAACGACAGCCGGTAGGGGTTCGCCGCGTGATGCCTCGACAGGCTGCGCACGCCAAAGGGCGAGAGGAATTCCTCTTCAGCCAGCACGCGGGCCAGCACCCGGCGCAGGCGCTCCGGCGGGACCAGGCTCACCAGGCCTTCGCTGCCCGGAGTCGGGAGCCAGGCCGCGAAGGCCGGGCGCGCCTTTCGCAGGTCCTCGACGGCGCGTGTGAAGGCCGGCAGTTGTTGCCAGGTCTGCGCGGGGATGTTCAGCACGGCGAACAGGGGCACCAGCCCCACCATGGAACGCACGTGTAATGGTTGGTGCCTGCCGTCCGGCAGGGTCAGCACGTCGTAGTAGAAGCCGTCCACCTCGTCCCAGAGCGACACGCCGTCCTCCCCGTGCTCGCTCATGGCCAGCGCGATGCGGGCGAAGTGTTCCAGGCAACGACTCGCCATGTCCGCGTAGATCGGGTCTTCCTGGGCCAGTTCCAGCGCGAGGGCCACCATGTCCAGCGCGAACATGGCCATCCAGGCCGAGCCGTCGGCCTGTTCGATGTGGCCTCCGGTCGGCAGCTCTCGCGACCGGTCGAACACCCCGATGTTGTCGAGCCCCAGGAAGCCGCCCTCGTAAAGGTGGTTGCCCTGGGCGTCCTTGCGGTTGACCCACCAGGTGAACTGCAGCAGCAACTTGTGGAACATGCCCCGCAGGAAATCGCGGTCGCGCCGGCCGCTGGTTCGGGCTTCCAACTGGTAGACGGCCAGGCTCGCCATGGCCAGCACGGGCGGATTGGTGTCACTGAAGTTCCATTCGTAGGCCGGTACCTGGCCATCCGGACCCTGATAGGCATCCGAGACCAGCAAGCGGAGCTGTTGCTTGGCGAATTCCGGGTCGATCAGGGCCAGGGGCAGGCAGTGGAAGGCGAGGTCCCAGCCGGCGTACCATGGGTACTCCCAGGCATCCGGCATCGAGAGCACGTCGGCGTGGCGCATGTGCTGCCAGGCGCCGTTGCGAAGGCGTGCGCGCCCTTGCGGCGGCGGCGGCATGGCCGGATCGCCCCTCAGCCAGGCCTGCACGTCATAGTGGTAGAACTGCTTGGTCCAGACCATGCCGGCCAGCGCCTGCCTGGCCACCAGCCGCCCATCCGCCGAAAGCCCATCGGGCAAGACCTCGGCCCAGAACTGGTCCGCTTCCTGGGCTCGTCGCGCCATCAAGGTTTCCACGTCACCGAACGGATCGTCCAGCGGTGTGGGCGAGAGCCGCACGTGCAGCACCCAGGTCTCGCCGGGAGCCAGGGTGCGCCACTGGTGGGCCGCGACCTTGGTGCCGACGCGCTGCGGGTTGATCGCCTGAGTTTCCGAGCCGATCAGATAGCGGTGAAAGGCGTCCTTGGTGTACGGCGTGGCGGGTGGGCTGCCATAAAGGCGGGCCGTGTTGGTGTCATTCTCGGTGAACAGCAGCGCAGGGCAGCCTTCCGCATAGAACCAGCGCTGCCCCAGCGTCGGATGCTGAACGATGCAGGCGCCCAGGTCGAAGCCCTCCTCGTCCAGCCGAATTTCGGGGCGATCGCCGGCGTCCCAGCTCCAGGTGTTGCGAAACCAGAGCGTTGGCAGCAGGTGCAGGGGGGCCGCCTCCGGCCCCCGGTTGGTGGCCGTGATGCGCATGACGAGGTCTTCCGGGCCCGCCTTCAGGTGATGCACGTCCACGTCGAAGTATCGGTTCTGGTCGAAGACGCCCGTGTCCAGCAGGTCGAACTCGGGTTGGTGGCGTCCCCGCCGCGCGTTTTCCGCCACCAGCTGCTCGTAGGGGAAGGCCGCCTGCGGGTAGCGGTAGCGCATGTGAAGCCAGGCGTGGGAGGGTACGGCATCCAGGTAGTGGTAGACTTCCTTCACATCCTCGCCGTGATTGCCTTCCGGGCCTGCGAGGCCGAACAGCCGCTCCTTCAGAATCGGGTCCTGCCCGTTCCAGAGCGTCAGTCCCAGGCAGAGCATCTGCTCGCGGTCACAGAGGCCGGCGAGGCCGTCCTCGTTCCAGCGGTAAGCGCGTGAGCGGGCCTGGTCGTGCGGAAAATGGCGCCAGGCATCGCCGTCGGCCGAGTAATCCTCGCGCACCGTGCCCCAGGCCCGTTCCGCCAGGTACGGGCCCCAGCGCATCCAGGTGGCGTGATCCGACAGGCGCTGCTGTTCTGTGTTCAAGCGTGGATTCCTCTGCCCTCGGTGTTCCCTCAGGTGGTCTTTACCCCAGCGAGCGGGCCGCTGGCGATCCGCCCGTGCGGATGGCATCGTTGGCGCGGGCTGGAGGACCGGTCTGTCGCTCGGAACGGCACGGGAGAGCGCTCCGCTTGCCTCCACGGGGGCGCGTCGGTTTGAATCCGCCGCATTCGGGTATTCTGACCGGGGGCAAAGCTGCCTCACGGGAGGATTCGCGGGTGACAACGATGCCAGAACGACACCTCGTTCCCGCCGATCGCCTGGAGGCCCAGCTGGCGGATCTCAAACCGGCTCTCTCCCCCGCGGCCGCTCGCACCGAGGCCTTGCGCTGCCTTTACTGCCACGATGCACCCTGCGTGGCGGCCTGTCCGACCGCGATCAATATTCCGGAATTCATCCGGCGCATCGGCAACGGCAACGTGGTGGGGGCGGCCCGCACGATCCTCGAGAGCAACATCCTGGGACACTCCTGCGCGCGGGTCTGCCCGGTCGAAGTCCTCTGCGCGGGCAGTTGTGTCTATCACCTGAAGGAAGAACCGCCGATTGCGATCGGGCGCCTGCAGCGCTTCGCCACCGACCACGCGCTGGCCCACGGCCTGCGCTTTCACCGGCGAGCGCCCGACACGGGCCGCCGCATCGCGCTGATCGGGGCCGGCCCGGCCAGCCTGGCCGCCGCCCACGAACTGGCCGTGCGGGGCCATCATTGCGTGCTGTTCGAGGGCCGAGCGCTGCCGGGGGGGCTCAACGCCACGGGGGTGGCCCCCTACAAGCTGCAGACCGACGTGGCGCTCGAGGAGGTCGAATGGCTGCTCGGCCTTGGGGGCATCGAGCTGCGCACGGGGGTCTGGGTGGGTCGGGACCTCTCCTTCGCGCAGCTGGAGCGCGATTTCGATGCGATCTTCCTCGGCGTGGGGCTCGGGCCCGACAGCCGCTTGGCCCTGCCCGGTGAGGACCTGCCCGGCAGCCACGGGGCCGTGGCCCTGATTGAACAGATCAAGAACCAGCCCGGCTTCGCGCTGGCGGGGGTCGAGCGCGCCGTCGTGATCGGCGGCGGCAATACCGCCATCGACGCGGCGCGCGAGCTGCGGCAGCTGGCCGTGCCGGCGGTGACGATGGTTTACCGGCGCAGCGAGGCGGCCATGACCGGTTACGCCCACGAGTTGGCCCAGGCCAAGCAGGAAGGGGTGCAGCTGGCCTTTCAGCTGGTGCCGCTGGCGATCGAGGGGGAGGCGCGGGTCACGGGGCTGCGCTGCGCCCGGGTCGATGCGCAGCTGGTGCCCCTCCCAGGCGGTGAATTCGTGTTGCCGGCCGACCTGGTCGTGCGTGCCACGGGGCAGGAGAAGCTCACCGCTTTGCTGGCCGAGGTGCCGCAGCTGACGCTGGAGAAGGGCCGGGTGCAGGTGGATCCGCGCACCCATCAGACGACCCATCCCCGCTACTTTGCGGCGGGGGACTGTGTGAACGGCGGCAAGGAAGTGGTCAATGCCGTGGCGGAAGGCCAGCGGGCCGCGCAGGGCATCGAGGCCTACCTGGCCAGTCTGAATGGCCTGACGGGCGAGAGGGGCGATAGGCAGCATGGCTGATCTGCAGGTCAATTTTGCCGGTATCACGGCCCCCAACCCCTTCTGGTTGGCCTCGGCACCGCCCACCAACACGGGCAAGCAAATCCTGCGGGCCTACGAGATGGGCTGGGGCGGGGCCGTCTGGAAGACGCTCGGAACGCCCATCCGCAACGTGACGGCTCGTTTTGCGGCCAACCAGTGGGGTGGCCATCGCATGATGGGCCTGAACAACATCGAGCTGATCACCGATCGCCCGCTCGACGTGAACTACGCCGAGATTCGCGAGGTGACCCGTCGCTATCCGGAGCACGCCACGATCGTCTCGCTCATGTTCGAGACCGAGGCCGAGTGGAAGGAAAACATCGAGCGGTCGATCGAAAACGGGGCCAAGGGGCTCGAACTCAACTTCGGCTGCCCGCACGGGATGTGCGAGCGCGGCATGGGCTCGGCCGTCGGGGCCGAACCGGACGTGCTGGCGGAAATCACGCGCTGGGTCATGCGCCACGCCACGGTGCCGGTGATCGTCAAGCTCACGCCCAACATCACGGACATCACCCCGGCGGGCCTCGCCGCACAGGCCGGCGGCGCGCAGGCGGTCTCACTCATCAACACGGTCAAGAGCCTGATGGCGGTCGACCTGGAGGCCATGGTGCCGATTCCCAACGTGGGGGGCGCCAGCACCAACGGCGGCTATTGCGGCCCCGCCGTCAAGCCGATCGCCCTGCACATGGTGGCCGCACTGGCCCGACATCCGGAATTCAAGCTGCCGATCAGCGGCATCGGCGGCATCGGCACCTGGCGGGATGCCGCCGAGTTCATCGCGCTCGGTGCTACCAGCGTGCAGGTCTGTACCGCCGTCATGCACCACGGCTACCGCATCGTGGAAGACCTGATCGATGGCCTGAGCGGCTGGATGGACACGCAGGGCTATCGGGAGATCGGTGACTTCGCAGGGCGGGCGGCGCAAAACTTCAAGGCCTGGGAAGACCTGGATATGTCCTACAAGGTGGTGGCCCGCATCGACCCGGCCCGTTGCGTGGGTTGCCAGCTGTGTTTCGTGGCCTGTCGCGACGGCTCGCACGAGTGCATCTACCTGCCGGGCGCCGAGGACGGCAAGGCACCCGCCGCCGCGTCCGGCTTCGAGCGGGTGCCCTGGGTGGCTGAGGACGAGTGCACCGGTTGCAACCTGTGCTCGCTGGTCTGTCCGGTGGACGACTGCATCACCATGACACCTGTCGACACCGGGCACCGGCCGATCACCTGGCGTCAGTACCAGGCCGGGGAAGGGGCGCTGCCGGCGTTCCACCACAAATGACCGAACGCGATCGCCACGGCAGAGAGAGGACCCCGTGAACATCCCGGAGCGCATCGGGTCAGGCGGCGGTGCGGAGCCTCGCCCCAAGCTTTCCATCGTCAACCGTGGGAAGGCCCGCTTGGATGGCGATCGCCTGGCCTTGAGTCTCGGCCAGGCCGTCGGTGGTGCCTCGGACAGGCACTGGGCGGATCGTGTTCGCGCCTGGGCCCAGCCGCGCTGGGACGGTCTGGTCGAGGGGGGGCTGGCGCTGCTGTTCCAGCTGCTGTTCGGCGCCCGCTCCACGCCGTTCGAAACCCGCCGCGTGCTGGACGATCCGGGTGATGCCAATGACCCGGACTACAGCGAGAATCGGGCCGCAGAGGTGGCCCACGCGCGTCACGCGGCCGAGGAACAAGCGCGTCTGAAGACGCTCGATTCGGCTTCTCAGGGGGCCTATGCCTCGCTCAAGGCCGCCCTGGGGGAGGCACCGCTGGCCAAACGGGCCTTGCAGGCCCTCTTGCTGGATGGGCGCCTGACCGGGGGGCCCGCAGCAGGCGACGGCGGTGCGCTGCTGGCGCAGCTGGACCGGCTGCGGCAGCAACCCCTGCTGCCGGGTCTGGAGCGCAAGGCGTTGCTCAATGAGGTGGTGATCGAGGCGGAAAACCCCGTGCGGGTGAACCAGCACCAGTGGCGGACGTGTGGCGCGGCCACGGCGCAGATCTTGCTGCTGCGCGAGAACCCAGCGGAGTACGTGCGCGTGGTGGCGGGCCTGGCCGCTCCGGAGGGGCGCGTGACCCTGCTGGGGGGGCAGTCGGTTCGGCGAGAGGCGGATTGGGATACCACCGCGGACGGGGGGCGCACGGCCGCCAGTCGACTGTTCCAGGCCACCATCATGGAGCTGGCCGGGCCGCGCGTGGGCGCGTGGGACCTGGCCAACTACGACGCCCGCCGCGACCTGCACCGGCTGGGGCCCCTGCCGGTCTTTGTGGGCCTGCCCGGGGGTGGCCTGGCGACCGCGCTTCAGCAACTGACCGGCAAGCCTTTTCAGAACCACTCGTTCCGGGCCTGGGGGCGTGACGCCCTCTGGGCGGCGGTGAAACAGGCCCTGGCCGAGGGGCGCGGTCCGGTTCCCACTGCCCTCGCCTGGGGCGAGGGGGGCCATTTTGTGCAGATCGACCGCATTGCCGACGGCACGGTCTTTTACACCAACCCGTGGGGCTGCCGGGAGGCCATGGACGAGGCGGAGTTTCAGGCCCACGCGCTGCAGGTCCAGATTCAGCGGGCTTGAAGAACGGCGCTAGCCGATTCTGGGCGCCGGCACCGGGCGATTGAGGGCGATCGCATTGTCGGCCGGCTTGCCCAGTTCATGCACCGTCAGCCAGTCTCGCCGCGCCAGCTCCCAGAGGGTTTCGCCCAGAGTCGCATCCGTCGCTTGGAGGCCCAATAGCTCGGCCAGCTGGCCGAGGCTGCGCTCGCCACCCAGCATGTCCCGGCGCATGCCGTCCGAAAGGCGCGAGACCTCCAGGTAGGCCACGGCCAGGGGCGCCAGCGGCAGGGGCCGGCTGAGTGCTTGGGGGCGCAGCAAGGCCTTGTGGGCCTCGCTGAACTGCAGCACGTCGCGCATGTCGTGGTGGGCCAGCTTCGGGCCGGCCTGCACCAGCAGGCGCGGCGAGCCCTTGACGGTGTGTTCGAGACGCGCCAGGGCCTGAAAGGCGATCGCCTGACGGGGGTCCGCCACCAGGCGCGCAAATCGGTGCGGGGAGTCCTCCGCGAACAGGGCGTCCAGGGCGCCCCAGCGCAGCACCTCGCCATCCCGGTAAATCAGCCCGGTCAGGTCCCCTTGGGGCGCATCACCGGCCCGGGTCACACCGAGCAGCAGGGTCACATTCGAGGGTTTCACCGGGGCATCGCCTCCGTGGCAGGCAGGGGGAGTCGGGTTCAGGGTTGAGGGCCTGGCGGCGTTTCCGTCGTGGAGGGAGATGCCTCCCCGTTCACCGGTCGGGCCAGGTGGGGACGGGCGATCGCCAGCGTGTCATCGACCTGGGCTTCGTCCATCATGCCAACCACCACCGCATCGATGAACGGGCGGGTGAGGTTGTAGGGGATCGCCTCGTGGCGGCGATGCGCCAGCTTGCCCTCGCCCAGCGTCTTCATCACGATCACCCCCTGGCCGGCCGCGTGGGCCTTCTCGAGCGCGCGCGTGTAGTCGGGCAGCCCGGCATCCATGTGCACCTCAGCCAGGTTGTAGTTGGTCAGCAGCACGTCCAGGTCGGGCCGCCCCGCGGCGGTCTCCAGCGTCAGGATCGCGTGCGTCGACAGGCCCACAGCCCGCACCAGGCCCTCGGCCTTGCAGGCTTGCAAGCCCGCCAGGGCCCCGGCCCGCTCGGCCAGTTCCTCCGGGCTGTCCGGTTCGTGCATGAGCAGGATGTCGATGTAATCCGTGCCCAGTTCCCGCAACGACTGTTGAACGCTGTGCCGAGCCTCCTCGGCCGTGACGGCGTAGGTCTTGGAGGTGATCTGAACGCTGGCGCGCGGCAGTTGCCTGAGCGCCCAGGCCACGTGGGCGTGGGTGCCGTAATTATCGGAGGTGTCCCAGAAGGTGATGCCTTGGGCGTGGGCGTGCAGTAGCACGCGCCCGAAACGCTCGACGGCCAGCTTGGACTGGGCCGATTCGCTGTCGAAGGTGGTGGTGCCGGTGCCGAGGCAGAGGCGCGAGACCGTCAGGCCGGTCCGGCCGAGCGGCGTCAGTGGCAGCCGGAGCAGTTCGTCACCCACGCCTCGCCTCCCTCGAAATGTTCACGCTTCCAGATGGGCGCCTCCCGCTTGAGCCGGTCGATGCCGTAGCGGGCGGCCTCGAAGGCCTCCTGGCGATGCGCGGCTGAGACGCCCACCACCACGCAGGCTTCTCCCACCGTCAGGTAGCCGAGGCGGTGGTGCAACACCACGCGCTGGACCTCCCAGCGCGCGGCGATCGCCTCGGCGATGCGTCCGAACTCGGCCAGCGCCATCTCCGGGTAGGCCTCGTACGTCAGGGCATGCACGCGGCGACCCTCGTGATGGTTGCGCACCGACCCGGTGAACACCACCTCGCCGCCGGCGGCCGGATCGGCCAGGTGGGCGTGGATGGCGTTCAGGTCGAGCGGCTCGTGGCCCAGTTGCAGCCAGGCGCGCTGCGTGTCGCAAACGGGCATGACCGCTCAGCCTCCCCCGACGGGCGGGATCAGGGCTACCTCGTCGCTCGGTTGCAATACCTGTTCCGGGGGTGCGAATGCCAGGTTCACGGCCACCCGGCTGACCTCCAGAAAGGGCGTCAGGCGTGGCTCGGCGGCCCTCAGATGCTGCGCCAGGTCGCGCACGCAAGTGCCGACCGGCAACTCCAGCGTCAGGGCCGCGTGCCCCACCTGCTCGCGCAGCAGGGCGAACAGCTTGACCGACAGCTGAAACGTGAGAGCGGAACGGGCGTCGGACATCAGGGACCCAAGCGGGTTGTGTGGCGCGGTGCCGAGGAGACGGGCACCCCCAGAATATCACGGGGGAGCGGGGGGCGCACGGCCAGGCAGGCCGTGGGCGCCTCGGCCCCTTGCCGAGCCGGATGGCGCGCCCGATAATGAGGGGCCTGCCCTCTTACCGGACCCTGCTGCATGCCCATCAAAACTTCGCGCCTGCCTGGCTTCTACAAGCTCTCGATCGATGCGCGCATCGCCAAACTGGCGGAGACCTATGCGCTGTCGGTGGACGAGGTCGAGGCGCTGGCCTCGCAGGGCGCCCTGGAGCTGGCCCAAGCCGACAAGATGGTCGAGAATGCCGTGGGCATCTATAGCCTGCCGATCGGGTTGGGTCTGAATTTCCAGATCAATGGCAAGGATTACCTGGTGCCGATGGCGATCGAGGAGCCTTCGGTGGTCGCCTCGGCCAGCCACATTGCCAAGATCGTGCGCGAGGCCGGTGGCTTCGAAGCCACCACGACGGGGCGCACCATGATCGGGCAGGTGCAGGTGGTCGGCTGCCCGGACTGGGGCGCGGCCGCCGAAGCCGTGATCGATGCCGAGGAGGAACTGGTCGCGATGGCCAACGCCTGCCATCCCGCCATGGTGGAGCGCGGTGGCGGGGCGCGGGGCGTGGAAGTGCGGCTGCTCAATGACGACGAAGGCTCCCGCTACGCCCAGATGCTGGTGGTCCATCTGCTGGTCGACACCTGCGATGCGATGGGGGCCAATACCGTCAACACCATGGTGGAAGCCCTCGCCGAGCGGATTGAGGCCCTGACCGAGGGCAAGGTCTACCTGCGCATTCTCAGCAACTACACGGACCAGTGCCTGGCGACCGCCACCTGTCGCATTCCGCCGGCCCTGCTGGCGACCGGCGAATTCGATGGGGAGGCGGTGCGTGACGGCGTGGTGTCGGCGCACGCCTTTGCCGACTCGGACGTTTACCGCGCCGTGACCCATAACAAGGGGGTCATGAACGGCATTGACGCGGTGGTGATCGCCACCGGCAACGATTGGCGCGCGATCGAGGCGGCGGCCCACGCGCACGCTTCGCGCCACGGGCGTTATGGCTCCATGACGGAGTGGTCCACCGACGCGGAAGGCCACCTGGTAGGCCGTCTGGAATTGCCCATGCCGGTGGGGACGGTGGGAGGCTCGATTGGCCTCCACCCGATGGCTCAGATCATGCACAAGTTCCTGCGCGTCAAGGGGGCGGAGGAACTGGCGCAGGTGATCGTCTGCGTGGGCCTGGCCCAGAACCTCGGCGCCCTCAAAGCGCTGGTCACGCATGGAATTCAGAAAGGCCATATGGCCTTGCACGCCCGCTCGGTTGCCATGACGGCGGGGGCGACGGGCGACCAGGTGGATGCGATCGCCCGGGCCATGGTCGATGCGCGCGAGATCAAGTTGAGCAAGGCCAAGTCCCTGCTGGAAGCCTTTCAGTGAACGCTCCGGTTGACGCTTCACTCCGCCCGACCCTGGGGCGGGCGTGTGGCAAGCTGATCCTGGTGGGTGAGCACGCCGTGGTACACGGACATCCCGCCCTGGCGCTACCCTTTCACCAGGTGGAAGTGGTGGCCGAGGCGATTCCAGTGCCGGGGCCGGTCCAGGTGACCTCGGAACGCTATGATGCCAATCTGGCCGGGCTGCGTCGTACCGCCGAGGCCACCCTGGTGGCGTGTGGCCGAGCCCCCCGCGGCTTTTCGCTGCACATTCGCTCGACCATCCCGATGGGGGCGGGCCTGGGCTCCTCGGCCGCCACGGCCGTGGCGCTGGTGCGCGCCCTCGCCCGGGCTTGTGAGCACGAATTGCCCGATGCGATCACGACTGGTCTGGTCAACCTGGCCGAACGCGAGGCCCATGGACAGCCCAGCGGCTTGGACGCCGCCACCATTTTGCTGGAACGCCCCATTCGCTTTCGGCGCGAGCACGAACCGGTGCCGATCGCCTTGGGCACGCGGGCCCACCTCGTGGTGGCGGATACGGGGCGGCAACGCGACACCCGCGCGGCCGTGGCGGCCGTCACCGACATGTTGCGTCATGAACCCGCGCGTGCGCAGGCTTGCCTGGCGGCGCTGGGAGGCCTGTCCAGCGACGCTGAAGCAGCGCTGGCGGGGGGCGAGGTGGTGGCCCTCGGGCAGGTGCTCGACCGTGCTCACGACCTGCTGTCGGCGCTGGGGGTGAGTGATCTGGCGTTGGATACTTGGGTGGGCCTGGCGCGCCGGGCCGGCGCCCTCGGGGCCAAGCTGACGGGGGCCGGTCGAGGTGGCTGCGTGCTGGCGCTGGCCGGCGACGCCCGGATGGCCGGGGCGATCGCCGCCGCCTGGCAGGAGGCCGGGGCGGCCGCCGTCTACCAGGAGGAACTCACCGGGTGAGCGGCGATATTTCCCAGCGCAAGCTCGACCACATTGCCATCAGCCTGGAACGTGACGTGGCCATGCGGCAGACGCTGACGGGCTTCGAACGCTACCGCTTCGCCCACGAGGCCTTGCCCGAGTTGCGTCCCGAGGACGTCTCGCTGGACACCCACTTCCTGGGGCATCGACTCGCGGCCCCCGTGCTGCTGTCGAGCATGACGGGTGGGCCCCTGCTGGGGGCTAGCATCAATGAGAACCTGGCCCGGGCAGCCCAGCGGCACGGGGTGGCCATGGGCGTCGGCTCCCAGCGCATCGTTTTCGAACGTCCCGACACGCGCGCCAGTTTCGAGGTGGTGAGACGGGTGGCCCCGGACGTGCTGCTGTTCGCCAATCTCGGCGCGGTGCAGTTCAATTACGGCCTGACGCTTCGCCACGCCCGTGAGGCGGTGGAGTCGATCGGCGCCCAAGGCTTGTTCCTGCATTTCAACGCGTTGCAGGAGGTGGTGCAGCCGGAGGGGGAAACGGATTTTCGTGGGCTGCTGGAGCACGTCCGGGCGATCGCCTCGGAGCTGCCCTACCCCATCCTGGCCAAGGAGGTCGGCTGTGGCATCGGCCCCGCCACTGCGCAACGGCTTTTTGCCGCGGGCGTGGCGGCCGTGGATGTGAGCGGGGCGGGCGGCACCTCCTGGGCCAAGATCGAGGCTGCGCGAGCGCTCGACCCCGCGCAGCGTCAGTTGGGAGATGTCTTCGGGGAATGGGGCATTCCCACGGTAGAGGCGCTCACGGCATGTCGGGCGCTCCTGCCTGGCCAACCCCTGATTGCCAGTGGTGGCATTCGGACGGGCCTGGATGTGGCCAAGGCGATCGCCCTGGGGGCGGACCTGGTCGGCCTGGCGATGCCGATGCTGGGGCCTGCCACCCGTTCGGCTGAGGAGACGGAAGCGGCGCTGGCGCAGATTCTGCGCGAATTGCGCACCGCCATGTTCCTGCTGGGCGTGCCCGATATCGCCACCTTGCGCCGCAGTGGCCATCTGCTGAGCCGGTGGGACCTGCCGTGACGGGAAGGACCGCCACAGCTCGGGCGCAGGTGAACATCGCCCTGATCAAGTACTGGGGCAAGCGCGATGAACGCCTCCACCTGCCGACCAACGGGAGCCTCTCCCTGACGCTGGAGGGCCTCCACACCACCACCACGGTGACCTTCTCGCCCGAACTGCCGACCGACGTCTTCGTGCGTGACGGGGCGGAGCGAGATGGAGAAGAGGCGCGACGGGTCGGCGCGTTTCTCGATCTGGTGCGCGTGGAAGCCGGCCTGAGCGAGCGAGCCCGCGTCGTCTCGCGCAACGAGGTACCCACGGCGGGGGGCCTGGCCTCCTCGGCGTCGGGCTTTGCGGCGCTGGCCGCGGCCGCCAGTCGAGCAGCCGGACTGCCGCTGGACGAGGTTGCCCTGTCCTGCCTGGCGCGACGGGGATCGGGCTCGGCCTGCCGGTCCATCTACGGTGGTTTCGTGGAGTGGCGGCGCGGCGAGCGCCCCGATGGCCGCGACTCGCACGGGGTTCAGCTGGCGCCCGAGTCGCACTGGGAGAACCTCCGGCTGGTGGTGTCGCAGCTGTCGAGCTTGCCCAAGGACCGCACCAGTCGAGATGGCATGCGCGACACCGTGCGAACGTCGCCGTTTTATCCAGGCTGGCTGGCCACGGTGGATGCCGATCTGGCGCTTGCCAGAGCGGCCATCGCCGCGCGGGACCTGGAAGCCCTCGGCGAGGTTGCGGAGCGCAACGCGCTCAAGATGCACGCGACCATGTTAGGCGCGGTGCCGGCCTTCACCTACTGGATGCCGGCCAGTCTGGCCGCGATGCAGGCGGTCTGGCAACTGCGACGCGAGGGCGTGCCGGCCTGGTTCACCATGGACGCGGGCCCCCACGTGAAAGTGGTCACCGAGGAAGCCCAGTTGGCGCGGGTGAGCGCGGCCTTGACGGCCACGCCCGGGGTCGAACGGGTGCGGGTTTGCTCGCCGGGCGGGGGCTTGCGCTGGCTGAACGAGCCGCTTCAGCCTTAGGTCTGCCATGTCTCGCCTGTTGTCGCTGAGGGTTCCTGGAAAACTGATGCTGGCCGGCGAGTATGCCGTGCTGGAGCCGCATCAACCCGGCCTGGTAGTGGCGGTCGATCGTTACGTGACGGCCACGGTCGCGCCCGCGGCGCATTTTCTGCTCACGATTCCCGCCTTCGGACATGATGAAGTGCCCTTCGAGGTGACGCCGGACGGGGTGCGGATGGGCGACCCGGATCCGCGCCTGCGCTTTGTCGGTGAGGCGCTGGCGGTGGTGTTGTCCGTCTGCGAGGTTCCGCCCTCACCGTTTCACCTCACGCTGGAGAGTGGCCTGGATGATCCGGATGGCCGCAAATATGGTCTCGGCGGCTCGGCGGCTGCCGTCACGGCAGCGGTGGCGGCGGTGGCCCATTGGGTGGCGCTCGGGAAGGGCGCGCCAGCGCCTTTGATGCTCTTCAAGTTGGCGGCGATCGCCCACTTTCGCGCGCAGGGCAGCGGCTCCGGGGCGGATGTGGCCGCCTCCTGCTTTGGCGGCTGGTTGCGCTACACCTCATTCAATCCGGCCTGGCTGGCGGCCCGCCTGGCGCGTGGACTCGCGCCCAGCGTGTTGCTCGCCGAGCCCTGGCCGTTTCTCTCGATCGAGCGACTGTCACCCTTGCCGCGCGACCTGCGCCTGTGCGTCGGCTGGACCGGGGAGCCGGCCTCCACCAAGGAACTCGTGGCCCAGGTGGCGGCGCTGCGCGAGCGCGACCCCTCAGCCTATGAGGCGTTCCTGGCAGACTCGCAGCATGCGGTCGAACACCTGGTGGCGGGCCTACAGTCGGCCAATCGCTTCCGGGCCCTCGACGCGCTGACGCGCAATCGCGAGGCCCTGCGGCGCCTGGGGGAGGCGGCCGGGGTGGCGATAGAAACCCCGGCGCTGGCGCGTCTGGCTGAACTGGCCGTCTCGGCGGGCGGGGCCGGCAAGCTGAGCGGCGCTGGCGGCGGGGATTGCGGCATTGCGCTGGTGTTCGGGGACGACGAGTGCAGGCGCCTGGAGACCCTGTGGCGTGAGGCCGGTCTGGCGCCGTTGCGACTGGGCAGCTCCGACGCGGGTGTGGCGGTCACGCGTCTGGTCCCCTGACTTCGTTGCTCGCTTCAGTGCGGTCTGGTCCGGGAGCGACAGGCACGCATGGCCTGCTGGGCCTCGCGATACGCGTCTTGCCAGGCGACGGTGCCTTCCGGCGCTCCGAAGCGGGCCCGCTCGTATTGCGCCAGGAAGTCGTCGATCGCAGCGCGGGCCGGTTCCAGATGCGCGCAGGCCTGCACCCTCACCAGCCATTCGCGCGGCCCCAGATCCGCCTCAGGCGCCGGCCCACCCAGGCGAGCGACCTGTCTTTGCAGGCGCCGATAGGCCAGCGTGACGCCCGTGTCACGCCGGCGTGCTGGGCGACGCCAGGCCCGCCTGAGCCAGCTGAACATCAGCCAGAGGGCCGCCGGCCCCATGGCGAGGGCGGCCCAGCGGGCCCCCTCCCGCCACATCTGAGCGCGGGCCGTGGCGGGTTCCCTGAACGCCGTGGCCATGTTCCAGTCGCTTGGCGTGGCATCGAAGGGAAACCAGCCCACGCCGGGCAGCCAGGCCTCGACCCAGGCGTGGGCGTGCTTGCCTCGCACCTCCCACAGACCGGTCAATGCGTTGTAATCACCCGGTGCGTAGCCTGTCACCAGGCGAGTCGGGATGCCTTGCAGGCGGCCACAGACGGCCAGGGCCGACGCGAAGTGCTGACAGAATCCCCGCCGCTGCTCGAACAGAAACGTATCGACCACCTCCTGGCCTGCGCCGGGTGGCGGTACCTCCAGATCATAGGTGCAGCGTTCTTGCAGGCCGATGGTGAGGTTCTGCATCACGGCAAAGGGGCCTCTGGCGGTTCCCGTCAGGCTGCCAGCCAGCTGGCGCACCCGAGCTGACACGCGCGGCAGACCCAGATAGGGGGCCAAAGCGGGCGGGACAGCGGCTGGTTGGGTGGCGCGGTTCCGCGCCGTGACCAGTGCCGGCGGTTCCGACACCACCGAGTAGTGCATGGCGCTGTCCAGGCGCACCGGGGAGCGCAAGCTGTCGTACTGGTCCCGCCAGACCAGCGGGGTGGGGAAATAGAGCTGGGTCGGATTCCAGGCGGCAAAGATCATGTTGCCGTGGTCTCGTTCGACGTAGATCGTCTGGGCCAGTTCCGGTCCGCGACTCTGCCCGGGGGGACGCTTCAGGCGCAGCGGGGTCTGGCCGGCATCCAGTTCCGTGACGCGCTCCTGGTCTCGCATCCGCCAGCGCTGGCCGTCATACCAGTCGTAGGCGACCGCCCGCAGGTAGGGCGGCAGGTCCGAGGCGACCCGCAAGACGATCTCGTCGGTGGGAAAGCTCCGCCCGTTGAGGTCGAGTTCTTCGGCGAAATCCTCGACCTCGCCGCGCCGGCGACGAGCGCCGTCCCCGCGTCCACTGCGCGCTTGCTGGATGGCTGCCTGTACCCGGGCATCGAGTTCCGCCGGAAGGGGCAGTCGGATCGACATCGGCAGGCCCTCTCCCTCGAAGCTGCGGGCCTTGCGGGGCATGGCCAGAAAGAGGGGGCCACTCAACAGCAAGCCGAGGGCGAGAATTCCCGCAAAGGCCTGCGCGATGGCGCTGGCCTGGCCCGGCGGGGCACCGGTCTCGGCGTGAAAGGACGCCATTCCAACCCAGGCCCACGTGAGCGCAAACCCGCCCAGCAGCAGGCCGAACTCGCTTTCCCGGCTGAGCGTCGCGGTGACGATCATCAGGACCGTGGCCACCATCATCGACACGCGCAGGTTGCGTCGACGCGGCAGGTCGAAGCCGTTCAGCAGTTGCAACCAGAGCAGCAGTTTGGCCAGGGCCTGGCGAGGATCGAGCACCCCACTGACCAGGTTTCCGAGCGTCAGCCACAGGGCTGCGAGCATGCCGAGGGCCAGCACTGCCTTCAGTCCCAGATTGCGGTGGGTGCGGCGCCAGTAGCTGACCACGGCCCCCGCGAAGGCCACCGCGAAAGGGCCCAGCATGTCCTCGTCCGGTTCGACCAGGCCGAACGCGCCGATCGCCACGAGGCTGTTGACCAGGACGGCCGCGCGCAGCGAGAGGCTACTTTCCGGTGAATTCGCAGGGTGTACGGCCAGCGGTCCCAGGGGGTCGGCCGGGATGCCATCGGGGAAGGCCGCACGGCGCTGCCAGTGGGCGGGGTTGAAGCGATGAAGCCAGCTCTGACGACTCATGCGCGCCAGCCTGTCGCCAGCACGGCCGCGATGTCCGCCCCGACCGGGCAGACCAGGCTCCCATCCAGAGGGCCGTCGGGCGCCTCCGGCGGGCAAACAATCAGGGCCGTGGCCCAATCGCGCCAACCGGGCAGCGGCCGCGGAGACAGGGCGATCGCCCCCGCAGGGCCATCGGTGACGCTGGTTGTGACCAGCTGGGCCTTGCCCAGGGTGCGCCAGGCCGACTGACCCTGCACGGCACCTGCCTGACTGGCCAGCGAGACGGACTGTCCGCTCCGCTCCGCGGCGGCGAGCAACCCTGCAGCCACTTCCAGCATATGCTCCAGCGTGGCCGGGGTGTGGTGCTCGCTGGCCAGGTCCAGCCAGAGGCAACAGGCCGCCGTCAGCGCCTGTTCCGTCTCCTTGGTGTGGAGCTGGCCCGTGCGGGCCGTGGTGCGCCAGTGAATCCGACGAAGGGGGTCTCCCGAGCGGTACGGCCGAACCCCCCTCAGCAAGTCCCCTTCCGTGGCCCTGCCGCGGGCGCTCTCCTCCTCCTGGCCCATTCCCTGAAGTGCGGTGGGCCATTGGGGCAAGAAGGGCGTGCGGGGAACGACCAGCAGGGTGTCGTGGGCACGGAACAGGCGCAGCACCGCCACCAGTCCGAGCGGCCAGGCGCATTGCAGCAGCAGGGGCGGGGCTGGATACTCCCCCCGTGGCAGGGCAGGCATGCGCATCGTGGCCGTGGAATTCCGGGCGGACAGGGTGGCGTAGCCCGCGTCGGCGGGAACCAGGGCGTCTCGGAAAAAGGCGTGGTACCAGCGCAGCGAGGGGGGAGGCGCCAGCACCTGCAAGGGGGTCTCGGGCAGGGGAGAATGGACCTGGAGGCGGACCGCCCAAGACCAGGGCCGCCCCGCCTCCGCTTGTGGCAGTGGCCCTGTCTCCAGCTTGGTACGCCAGAGTGCCAGACGCGCCAGGGCCCACGCGCACAGCAGCAGGCCTCCGGCGAGGCTGCTCATCACGTAGAGCCAGCCCAGCTGGGTCTGGTAGGCGGCCAGGGCCATGGCCCCGACCAGACCCAACTGCACCCACGCCTGCAGCGTCACGACAGGCTCACACCGGCACCGCGGTCGTGCGGAGAAGTTCCGCCAGCGTACGCTGGCGTTCCGGGGTTGTAGAGGCACCCGCCAGCAGCACACGGTGGGCCAGGCACGGGATGGCTGCGCGTTTCAGATCGTCCGGCGTCACGAAGTCACGGCCTGTCAGCCAGGCCAGGGCCTGAGCGACCCGCTGCCAGACCAGGCTGCCACGGGGGCTGACGCCCAGGCGAATGGCCGGGTGGTTGCGGGTGCGGCCGACAAATTCGACCACATAGCGCTGAAGGCTCGCCTCCACGTGGACCTCGCGAACCTCCCCCTGCCAGCGCAGCAGGTCGCTCGGCTCCGCCAGCGCCCGTCCCGCCTCGCCATGAAACGGACGGCTCGCTTCTCGGGCGAGCAAGCGGGCCTCCTCATCGGCATCAGGGTAGCCCAGCTGGATCGTCGCCGCAAATCGGTCGAGCTGGGCTTCCGGGAGGGGAAAGGTGCCCTGATGCTCGATCGGATTCTGGGTCGCAATGACCAGGAACGGGCGTGGCAATGGATGGGTGTGGCCGTCGAGGGTGACCCGACCCTCCTCCATGGCCTCCAGCAGACACGCCTGCGTGCGCGGCGAGGCGCGGTTGATCTCGTCGGCCAGCAAGACGTGCGTGAACAACGGCCCACGGATGAACCGGAAGTCGCCGGTTCCCGGGTGAAACATGTTGACGCCGGTGACATCGCTGGGCAACAGGTCGGGTGAAAACTGCACGCGTTTCCAGTCCCCGCTGACAGCCTCCGCCAGGGTGCGGGCCAGCAAGGTCTTGCCCACCCCCGGCACGTCCTCCAGCAGCAGGTGCCCGCCGGCGAGCAAGACGGCCAGCACCAGCGTGACGGCCTCCTGCTTACCGAGCAAGGTGTCGTTCAGGTGGGTGAGCAGGGGCTGGCAATCGGCGGAGGGCATTGTGGAACTCCAGGTCGGGGCCCCCCTTTTGTACCCGGCCGGAGAGGTTCAGCGCGTTTCCGCCAGCACGCGCCAGCGACCGGCGATGGGGGTCACCCCCACGTAAATTTCCGGGAAACGCCAATCCCGGGCGGCCAGCTGAGACAGCGCTTGCAGGGCGGGGCGGACGATCGCGGCGACCCGTGCCCAGCGCCGACGAGCGGGCGAGGGGAGCGATGCAGGAATCGCTTCCACCCAGGCTTGCTCGAATTGGGTCAGGAGCTGGGCGAGCGCCAGGCCCTCCCGCACCTCGATCAGGCCCTCGGCCGACGAACGGAAATCGTCCGACCGCCAGCCGCGCAAGCCCACCAAGACGGCTCCTTCGTCGATCATTGCGCCCTGCAGCGGGAGCCATTCGGCCTGGGTGCTGCGCACCGCGATGCCGGCCGTCAGCAGCGCCGCGTCAGTCTCTGCCTGATGGTTGAAAAGGCGGTCTGTCCCGGTGAGCTGCGCTTCTCGGCGCAACACGCGCACCGTCACGCCGCGGGCGACGGCCGACGTGAGGCAGGCGATCACCTCGCCATCGGTCAACGCCTCGATGCCCACGTCGACGCTGTGCTCAGCGGCGGACAGGGCCGCCATCAAGACGGCTTTGGGAGAGCGGTGGCCCTGCTCCCGCAGGCCCAAGCGCACGCGAGACCGCAGCAAGGAGTTCAGCACCGGGGGGCGCTCCGGCAGGCTGGCGGGGTGTCCACCCGACCGGAGCCAGGCCTGGTTGAAGGCCCGGCCGAGTTCCCAGGCGGCCTCCCCCGCGAGGCGCAGGCGGCCCTGCGCGAGCAGGGCAATTCGGTCGTCCGCCACCAGCAGCGTCCACAGGGCTGATGCCGGGCTGGTGCGAACCAGCAGACCGGCCGCCCGGGCCTGTTCCACCGCGGCCTGCGTCTGCCGCCCCTCTAGAGCCAAAATTTGGACCCTGACCCCGTCGCCCTGCTTGCGCGCCAGAGCCCTCAGCAGAGCGGGCGCCTCCGGCCCATCGAGGCACGCCGCGTCCAGCTTGAGGGTGCTGCGCGCCTCCAGCACGGCTTCAAGCAGCCCCGCCTGACATTCCGCACGGGAGCCGGCCAGCTCGGCTCGGGCCGACGTGCTCAGTGGACCCGCCAAGGGCGCGACTGACATGCCATTGCCGTGGTCATGAGGTGGCGGCGCGTCGGCCCTGAGCGGAGCCCGACGCGTGACGGCGTGCGCAGTGAGGGGAGGAAGGGCGGACAAAGGGACTTTCCGTGCTAGCTTAATCTCTTTTTAATTATAGCATCTCCCTGGCTTAACTTTCGTGCGGGGGGCCAATTTCTGCTCGAAAAGTGATCCGCGTGGGCCCACCGCCCTTGGAGCTGGCGTGGGCTGCGCTCTCCGAGCGGGTATACACACGGGGATCGTTCCCTGAGAATCCGAGGTGTTCTGGTGGCAATGAGCTTTCTTCCCCCGGCGGGTTGGGAACGTTGGCGTGACCAGATCGGGGAGCCGGGCTGCTTCACCTTCGTGGGCGAGCCAGGCGCCGGCAAGTCGACCTGTCTGGCTGCGGCTGCAAACCTGCTGGCCGAGCGGGGGGAAGCCTGCGTCAGCTTCACGCCCAGTGCTTCCGCCCCGCCCTATGGCCTGATGGAGCAAATTTGGCGCTGGGCTTCGCTGCAGGCACCGGTCGCCTGCGCCGCCATCCCCCGCCCCCTGCAGAGCCTGATGGCATCGCTCTGGCCCTGGAGCTTTCCTCAGGTTTCTCCCTTCGACGAACCAGGTCGCCTCGCGCGCGTCATGCCGGAACTGCTGCGCCGCTTGCTGGCCGAGGCCGCGGGCGGACGTCGCCTTCACCTCTTGATCGACGATTGGGAACGGGTCGACCTGCTCAGCCGGGACATGCTGCTTGACGCGCTCCAGGGTCCCTTCTCCCCTTTGCACGTGTTGCTCGCAGCCGGCGAGCCGGTGGCGGAGGCTACCCCATTTCGCCTCGAACCCTTTGATCTGCCTCGCACCGAGCGTTGGTTGGCCGATGTGCTGGCCGACACACCGGGCCCCGGCCTCGCTGAGCGCCTGTGGCGGGTGGCGGGGGGAAACCCGGGCTGGATGAAGGAGGCGCTGTCGCTCATGCAGGCGAGCGACGCGGATGGGGACACGCTGCTGGGCTCGGTCGATTCCATGATCGCGGCCACCTGGAATGCCCTGAATGCCGGCTCAAAGACCATTGTCGCCCTGCTGGCACTGCACGGCGGCCATTGCAGCCAGGATGACTGGAACCGTTGCGAGGCCTTGCTCGCGTCGGATTGGCCGCTTGATTGGGAGGTCCTGTTGCGTCGTCGGGTGGTCTCCGAGGGGGAAGGGCAGCGCCGTCTTGCGCTGGTGTGGTGGGTGGATTGGGTGCTGGCCCATGACGCGCCCGCTCATCTTCGCCATCTGGCCGCCGAGGTGGCCCGCACCTGGGCTTCGGTCGATGCGCCTCCCAGCATGGCCTTTACCATCCGGATTGCCCGCATGGCCTTGCGGGGCGACGACCATCGCCTGGCGCTGGTCTGGGCCCATCGGGCTGCCGAGGCGGTGGCGCGGGTGGGTGATTTCCGATCCACGTTGCAGCTGGCTCAGGACGGTCTGGCTGTGGTGGCGCTTCACGAGCCCCGCGCCCTGAGCAGTGCCGAGGCTTTGGCGCTGCGCTTCCTGGAGGCTGACGCCTGGCGGGTCATGGGGCGCCTGGACGAGGCCGTGGGCACCTATCAGGACCTGCTGGCCCGCGAGACAGAGCCTGTCCAGCGGGCCCGGCTGCTGGTTTCGCTGGGCAAGTGTCATCAAATGGGAACTCAGCTGGGCAACGCGGTGGAGGCCTTTCAGGCCGCCGTACAGGCCCTGGAGGGTGGCCCGGAGACGGAGGAACGTGCCCGGGCTCAGGCGGCGCTCGGGCGAGCCCAGTTCATGCTCGGCGATCGGGAGGCCTCGCGTCGGGCCTACCAGGCCTGTCTCGTCGAAGCGCGTCGCACGGGGGACCTGTCCCGCGAAGGTGGCGCCCTGGCCTTTCTTGGAAAGCTGGCCGCCGAAGAGCCGGCGACGCTGGCCGAGGGCCTGAACCTGCTTGAACACGCGCTTCAGCTCCGGGAGCAATCGGGCGATGTGGTGGGGCGGATTGACTCTCTGCAGTTGCTGGGGCACGCGCACCTGATGCATGGCCAGGCCCACGAGGCCCGCCAGCCTCTGCTCCAGGCGCTGGAGCTCGCCCGGGAGGTCACCTATCACCTGGAGGCGGCTCTGACGTGTCTGAATCTGGCCCTCTGTGATGTGGAGCAGGGCCACTGGCTCGGCGCGCGTCAGTGGCTTCAAGCGGCACGCGAGGAACTGGCGACCGCGCAGCGCAGCACCTACTCAGGTCCCTTGGCCTTCATTTCCAGCCTGGTGGAGGCTCATCTCGGGGACCACTACGCGGGGGCATTGGAGGCGGCAGCACGCGAACTACAAACCACGGCCAACCCCTACATGAAGCGCTTCGGCCATCTGTATGAGGCCTCTCGTAACCTTTATCTCGGGCAGTTTGCGGCGGCGCGACAGGCCGCCGAGGAGGTGGTTGCGGGTCTGGAGCGGGTCGGCGGCGGGGAGGAACGCTGGAAGGCCTGGGCCGTTCTGGCCGAGGCGCGCCTGCTGGGGGGCGATCGCCCCGCGGCAGAGCTGGCGCTTTCGGAATTGCAGGCGGTGGCCTCAGACTTCGGCAGCTTCCCGGTTCAGGCACAGCTGATGCGCATCGAGGGCCTGTTTGCCTGGGGCCGGGGTGAGCAACTCCAGGCCCGCAGACTCTGGGAGGAGGCTTTGCCGCTCGCGCGGGCGGCCGACCTGAGCGGCCTGGTGATCGATCTGACCCTGTTGCTCCTGCTTCCAGGCGAGCCTCCCCCGGAGGGCCTGGACCTTGGACGCCTGGCCGAACAGGCGGAGGCCCAGGGCGCACGTGCCGAGCAAGCCTTGTTGTGCCTCGCCGGCACCCGGCTCCCGGGCCAGGACCCCGCGGCGATCGAGGCAGCTGCCGAGCAGGGCCGCCTGGCCTTGCGCGCGTTTCTCGCCCAATTGCCCAGCTCCGCACTGAGGGCCTCCTTTCTGGGCCATCCGTTGCGGCGCCCGCTGTGTGAGCTCGGCTCGAAAGACGTGGCCCTGCGCCAGTCGCAGCGACCGCGACAGGGCGAGTGGCTTCGCTCGCTGGCGGCCCAGTTGCTGGCCAGCGAGCGGGCGGATGATGTCTGGAAACATCTGCACGACGGAGCCCGGGACCTGGTTGCCGCCGAGCGCCTTCAAATTCTGCTGCCCTTGCCCACGGGGGCTTGGCAGCGTGCGATGCCTGACCAGGACTGGCCGACCGCAGAGGCTGCGATGACCTGGGCGCAGGAGCGGCAAGGCCCCCTGGTCTGTGAATTCAGTCCCGAAGGCGCCATCCCTGGGCAGCTGGTGGTCCTGGCGGTGCGTGGCGCCGCGAGCTGCCACGGGCAGCTGGCGCTCTGGCGAGGCGGGCCGGACGCCGCCTGGTCGCAGGAGGACCTGCGTGGGCTGAAGATGCTGGTCGCCCAGGCTGCGCTTGCCCTGGATACGCTCCAACTCGACGGTTGAAACGTGACGCGAAGCGTGAGTGCCCCCTCGACCACCACGGTAGGGCGGTTCAGACCTTTGTTTCGGCCACCACCGGATTACGCAGGGTCCCGATTCCCGCTGCCCAGACCTCCACGATGTCCCCGGCCTGCAAGGGCCCCACGCCACTGGGGGTACCGGTCGCGATCAGATCGCCCGCTTCGAGGGTGCAAAAAGCGCTGAGATGCGCAATCAGGCGCGGAATGGGAAAAATCAGCTGGCTGGTGCGGGCGTGTTGCCGGACTTCGCCATTCACCAGCGTTTTGAGTTCAAGATCCGTCACCTCGAGGTCGGGAACGACCACAGGGCCGCAGGGCGCAAAGGTATCGAACCCTTTGGCGCGGGCCCACTGGCCGTCTTTCTTCTGCAAGTCGCGGGCCGTCACGTCATTGATCAGGGTGTAACCCGCAATGACTCCCCAGGCATCTTCTTCCGCCACGTGACGACAGCGACGGCCGATCACCAGGGCCAGTTCCCCCTCGAAGTCGACCCGTTCGGAGAGCGCCGGCAGCACGATCGCTTCGCCGGGGCCAATCAGGGCGCTCGTCGGTTTCAGGAACACCAGCGGCTCCACCGGAAGATCGTGGCCCAGTTCAGCCGCGTGGTCCGCGTAATTGCGCCCGATGCAGAGAATCTTGGAGGGTGAGACGGAGAGGGCTGAGACGGACACCTTGGCCTACCAACCCATCAGCTTGTTCCAGAGGTCGTGAGACAATTCCAGTGCCTGCGGGGGCTTCGGGACACGGGCCAGTTTCATGCCCACTTCCTCGGGGCGGCGATCGCCCTTCCGATTGTTGCACGACACGCAGGCGGCCACCAGATTCTCCCATGTCTCCTTGCCCCCCTTGGCCCGCGGAACCACATGGTCGAGGGTCAGATTGGCGTGGGTGCCACAGTACTGGCACACGTGGCCATCCCGCCGGAAGATCGCCTGCCGCGTCGGCCGCATCGCATCGTAGTAGCGGTGAACCACCGCCTTGACCAGCAGCCGGATGGCGCTCGGGATGCGCATGATGACCGAGGGGGAGCGCATCACCTCGTCCGAATCCTTGACCGACACGGCTTTCCCCAGATACAGGAGCCGGATCGCCCGTTCCACCCCGCAGGTGTAGAGCGGTTGGTAGGTGCTACTCAAAACGAGAACCTGCATGGCGAACTCCTCGGGAGGCTGGCGTCGTGCGATGATGTGGGCGGCGATTCCTTGGACGGTCTGAGACGGGGGAGAAGAGGCGGTGGCTGGCCCGGCCGATGCCTGAACTGCTTCAGTTGAGGGGGGGCGAGCCTCACCGAACTTCTTATACCCGAAAATCGGCCCCGAGCATTGTCTTCAAAAATTCGGAACGCTGAAACTCCCTCCTAGCAAGCGTTCGAGCCCATGAGGGTGCAAATTTCGCGCGGTCATATTCGGAGGCGTGTGTCGGCCCCGCCGGGTTCATGCGCACAGGGACTGGGTATGATATCAACGGGGGATGGCTCATTGCGCAATCAAGACTCGTCTCGGGTCACGTTGACAGGCTTGCTGATGGTTGTCTGCTTGAGCGGGCCTGCCTGTTCAACATACGAGATCGGGAAATCTCAGCCGGCTTCCAACCGCGCTCAGGTCCCCCCGCCGCGTGTGTCCTCGGACAGCTTGACCGTCCGGCCACCCGAATCCGCGCCCTCGCCACTTCCTCCAGCCAGCGGGGTGGCCGGCGTTCCGTCGTTGACTCCGTCGACCGCACCCTCGGCCGTGTCGGTCACGCCGGGGCCCAAGGAATCTCGCACGATGGTCGTGATGGGAGCATCCGCCCCCAACATCGCGTTTCTCGATGCGGAAGGGCGCTCCCGGAACCTGGAGGAGTGGCGCGGGCGTTTCATCCTGCTGACCTTTTTTTCTCGCACCTGCAAGGTCTGTGCGAGAGAGGTTCCCAAGCTGCAGGAGTTCGCCGCCAAACGCGCCCCTGATGGGGTCGTGCTGCCGGTCGAGTCCACCTCCGCGTCGGCTGGCGAGGTGGCGGCTTTCGCGTCGACCTACAACGTCTCCATGCCCCTCTTTCACGACCCCACCTGGAAGGCGCCGGAGGCTTACCTCGTCAAACGGGTGCCGCAGGTCTACATCATCGCACCAGACTTCACGGTGCTGGAGGACGTGGTCGGTGAGGCCTCGCTGGACTTCTACAACATCCGCTTCAAACGGTTTTTTCCCTGACCGGAACGGAACGGTCACCGCGCAGCAAATGGGAGTACAGGCGTGATCAAGCCCCCTATCTATCAGACCGTGATGACGTTCGCCGTGGGCCTCCTGCTCGGTTGCTCAGGCAGCCTGGGGCCACTTTCTGCGCAACAGGGGACCGGGAGTGCCGCCAAGGCGAGAGGCAAGTCCGGCGAGGCGGCTCCCCCCGCCGGTGGTGCGACCAATCCTGGAAGTCCCCGCGGGGGCGCGGCCGGGACGGCTGGAACCGGCGCGGCTTCCCGCCAGTCCGGTGGAGGGGCGGACCCGCTCCAGCACGACAAACTGCTGGCGCCGGGCACAGCCAACCTGCCTCCGGTCAATCCCGCCACGGGACAGGGCTTGGACCCTCAGACGGGGGAGGTGGTTCGTGGAACGTTGACGCCTCTTCCTGGCGAGAAGCCCCTGAGTGCGTTGCCGGGCAGCAAGGTCAACATGCGCGTGATGACGGCCGACGGGGTGGCGGCCAGCTACTTTTTCCCGGGCAATACCGTCTTCGTGGAGGCGACCGGGCTCAAACCCACGACGAAGCACCGCGTGCTGCTCAAGTGGCCCAACGGCGTGGAATCCAAGCAGGAATTCACGGCGGATGAGGCGGGCAACATGCAGGGGCCTCAGGGCAAGTTCGTGGAATATCCGCACACCGGCTTTTACAACGTGGCCGTCACGCCCGGGAAATCCGTCGTGGTGACGGGCGAGTTCGTGCTTCAGTTGATCGAGTTGGAGTCCAATCTACAGGTCGGTCAGGTCAATTTCGCGGTGCGGAAGGGCCCGATCGTGTTTGCGGTCGGCCTCGACAAACCCGTCAGCAATCCGCCTGTGTACAAGCAACGGGCGGTCTACTTCGCGGATTTTCCGGAGGAAGTCTTCCTGCACGGCGAAGGGTTCCAGCCGGGGCAGAAGGTGGTCGTCAACATGGTGATGGCCGACGTCAATCGGCTGAAACCCATGGCGGATGGTCTCACCATCGCGGACAAGGTGGTGGACCCTTTTCGGGACATGGCCTTCGAAGCGGATGCCAATGGGATCTTCGACAAGAAGGTCATTGCGTGGTTCAAACGCGAGCCGGTCAAGGATTCCATGGTCATCATCAGCAAATTCCTGAACGACATGCCGACGTTCGTGCGGAGTGAAGACATCGCGATCACCGACCACCCCACCTTCTTGATCAAGGATTCCCAGGAGTTTTTCGCCGCAGCGGGCGTCAAGGCAGGAGAACTGCCGCCAGCCCAACCCTGACTCAAGTTCAGTTCCCGCTCACCAGCATAAGGAGGCGCTCCATGTCACACGCTCGAAGTCCTCGCGACTGGGCCCGCTGGGCCACCGCTGCCAGTTTGTCCGTGGTCGGCGTCGCGACCGGGTGCGCCAGTCCGGAGCGCGGCCT
>JAYKJB010000046.1 GCA_035285325.1 Candidatus Sericytochromatia bacterium | reverse complement strand
TCACCAGCATAAGGAGGCGCTCCATGTCACACGCTCGAAGTCCTCGCGACTGGGCCCGCTGGGCCACCGCTGCCAGTTTGTCCGTGGTCGGCGTCGCGACCGGGTGCGCCAGTCCGGAGCGCGGCCTCTTGCCGACCCAGGGGACGCTGCTGGCCGGTGAAGCCGGGCACCCTGCCTTTCCGGTCAGTCGACAAGGCAATCAGCTGGTGTGCGGCGGTTGCGGCACGCCTTTGGGCAGCGATGGACGCCATCGGATTGGCGCCTTTCTGGTCCGTAACCTGCAGTATATGCGCAGCCGTGAGGCGTTCACGCGCGTGGCGTCGCCCAGTCAAGCGCGTTTGAAGGATGTGCTGATCGAGGCGATCGCCAAGATCGGTCCCTCCAAACTGGGTTTCCGCCTGCCGGACGAGGCGCCATTGGCCGTCGGCGTCGACCGGGTGAATCAGTTCCCGGACCCTTGTCCCACCGACCAGTGCTGGCGCGATTACGTCAAAAGACATCCCCAGGGTTGCTGCATTCCAGACGGGGTAGCGGCGCCAGACGCCCCTTACTGACTGGAGGACGCGCTGCAGGGCCAGTCTGGTCCTGATGACCTGTCCACCGTTCTCGGTGCCCCGGAATTCATCGACCTCTATCAGTGCTTTCCTTATTGCGGCGGTGCGGGAGACCCTCCTCCGCCGGAGCCCGTGCCCTTCACGCTGCGCGTGGTGGAGTCATCCGCACCGGACCTCGGTCAAGCCCAGGGTGGGGGTGTGGCCAACTGTCCTGTGACCATGACAGGAGACCGTGACGGCACCACCAATTTCACGACCAACGGCTCCGGTAATCTCAGTGGTCAGTACAAGCCGGAGAGTACCCCGACGTTCGTGGCCAGGAAGTGGAGCATCTCGGATACGGGGGGGCCAGGCTCGACGCTGACCCTGCGAACCGACGCGTCCATGAAACTGGGGATGGAGGCTTCCGGAGCTCCGGAGGCCAGCGGGCAAACCTTCACCATCACGGCGGCTGCCAATGGGGGCGGCAACCAATCGCTCTCCCGGGCCATTTCAGCCGCCCCAGCGGTTCCAACCTTCCTCAAGGTTCCCCGCAGTGGTGATGGCGTCTCCACCATTGCCGTCACGGCCGTCGACCACCCCCGCTTCACCTGGGATTCGGATGCTCCACTCAACCTGACGGCGTCGGCGAACATTGGAAAAATCTCCAATTCAACCATGCGCTTCCGGGCGATTCACAAATGGGTCAAGGTGACGGTCAACTTCAAGTTGCCCACCGGGGTCACCAACACAGAGGGCATCGACCAGATCGAACTGTCGGCCTACCCCTACCTGGTGGACGCCGCTTCGCGGCCGGTGTACGGCGCCAAGATCAAACTGCCGGCGGCGACCCTGACCGATGGCAGTATCTACACACAAACCAATCCCACCCTCAAGGGCGGGCGACTGATGTACTTCCTGTCGAGAGCCCGTCTGGCGGCCGGGCTGGCCACCTACCACGAGAAGCTCTTGATTCACGCGGAGGGTGGCTTCTGGATCTCCAAACCTGACCTGGCCAACGAGTTGATCACCATCGACGATGCGGCCCGCGTATCTGGCGCGATCACCAAGAACATCGAATTGGAGTTCAATGGCGGGGGCAAATAGCCCTCGCCTGGTCGAGGGGGGCGTCCCGGCCGGGATTGCCCCCCGTGCTTTTCGGGGGCTTCCTTGCTGCGAGCGGGCTTTTCTCGATGGCTTTCCGCCTGTGCCTGTCTGGCAGGCTGTGTGGCCGCCCCCCCATTTGAGGGCCTCCCTTCGCCTTCGGTTGGCCCGCCCGGGCTGGGGGAGGCGCTGGCGGATGGTGCGCCCGCTTTGCGCCCAAGGGCTCAGATTCCCACCGCGCGGGTCCGTCTGGAGCCCGCCGTGTTCGCGGGCGAGGACGCACTTGTCCTGCCTCCTGACGTGCTACCGGCTCCCCATCTGTGGCGTCTGAAACCAGGGCGAACGCGCCTGGGCATGCCGCGTCCAGGCAACGGACTCTACCTGGTGCTCGCCACCCCTGCGAGAGAGACGGTGGGTTCCACGCAGGCCCTGCAGGTGGAGGGCGCGGCCCTCAATCCACCAGGGGAGTCTCCCGTGCCCTTGCTCGACGCAGACCAGGCCGCATCGGACTCCGCTTGTGGGAGCCTGGGGGCGGCCGTGACCGACCAGCCCTCCGCGGCGTGGAAAATTCAAGCAACCTCCGAGCCCTCCGAGCCCTCCGAGCGGGAGTCGTTCTGGGTGATCCGGCCGGGGCTCCCGGCCCCCCCCGGCAGCGCCTACGATGAGGTGGAAACCCCCTGTCGCAGGGTGTTCACGGGGGAGCGTTGTTATGTCTACCTGGATGAACGCGTGACGGCCCCGCTCGCGCGCCGTGAAGCTGAGGCCTTGGGAGCGGTGTTCGACGCGCAACTGGCACCGGGGGTCACCGGCTTGCTGGGCCCGCTTCCGCAGCCGGGCATCGACGGTGACCCCCGGGTCTATCTGGTTCTGAGTCCCGAGGTTTCGGCGGGCGGGCGCTCGACCGCACTGGCCTATTTTGCGCGCCGAGACCAGCGGCTTCGCAGCGACGCCAACCCCTCGGCGCGCCACTCCAATCAGCGGGACGTGCTGTTTATCGACGCGCGAAACCTGCTACCTGAGTCCCGCAATGACCTCTACACGGCTGTGTCGCACGAACTGGGACATCTGGTCCATTTCACCCGGCAAGCGCCCAAGCTACCACCCGGTCAAGAGGAAAAACTCTGGCTCGAAGAGTCTCTGGCGATGCTCGCCTCTCACGCCTGTGGCTTGGGTTACGCCGCCTCGCCGACCATGTTTCGCCACGTGCAGGCCTACTTGAGTCAGGCTTACAAGTACTCCCTCACGGACTGGCCGGGCAACCCGGGGCGGGTGGGCTATGGGATGGGCTATTTGTTTTTACTCTACCTGCAAGAGCGCTTTGGCCAGGACGTGATCACGGAACTGGCCGACCGCGCTGAGGTCGGAAAGGACGCCTTGGAACGTGTCCTGACTGCTCGTGGCAGCAGCTATCGGCAGGTCTTTGGAGACTTTTCCGTGGCCCTGGTCAATGACGATCTGTTCGAACCCTGGGAGAGCCCCTGGCAATTCCCTCGCAGTCGCTTGCGTGACGTCACCCCTTGGGGGCAGCTGAATGGTCCGGCAGCGATGCGGATGGGGCCCGACGGCGCCCTGGTGCCCCGGCGTGCCGATGTCGCTTACATGTTCCACGTGAAGCCCGACCCGCTTGCCACTGCTTTGCTGGTGCGCTGGCAGGGCGATGGAATCCTGGCGGCTTTGGTTCCTTGAAAGGAAAACTCCCAGGGCGGGCTTGGCCATTCCCTGGGAGTCCGCCCTTCCCCCGGAGAACCGAGGGGCCACGAGGATTCAAGTCCGAGTGGCCAAGCTTGAAGCTCAGTCGTTGCGGGCGCCCGCGTCGCGCCAACTGCGCAGCACGGTCAGTTCAGCCTCCGTGAACTTGGGGCCACGGGGAGGCATCCGGCCGCTCTCAACGGCTTTGACGATGGGCACGATGCGGGCCGCCACGTTGGCGTGCGCCACCTGGCCGGCGTCGTCGAAGATCTCGACGGCCCGGGAGCCGCGGCCGCCGGGCGTGTGGCAGCCCATGCAGCGAGAGGCCAGCAAGGGGGCCACCTGGGCCTTGAAGGTGGCCGGGGCGGTGTCGGCAACGCGGATGGCGCGTTGGGGGGTCCGGGTCATGACGGTGGTGGGGCGCGTGGCGCAGGCGGCCAGGGCCGAGACGATGATCAGCGCCAGCGAGGCGGCGAACCAATGAATGCGAGGCATGGAAGCAGTTCCTTGGGGGGCAAAGACGGCTGTGTCACGAGGGGGAGCGCGACGGGAGGCCGGCAAGGGGGAGGGACAGGCACGGTTTGGATCCCACCGACGGCGCCGCAGCCCAACTGCAGAGGCGGGTGCACTGGCCGATGACGCGAACCTGATGAGATCAGTGTATCGGGGAAACCCCTGCCCTTGATGCGTGAAATAGGGGGCTTGATATTAAGGAAAGTTTTTTATACAATTAAGAAACAGTTAAAAACAGGCACCACTTGCCCCCGCTCCTCGTCGTTTCGCCGCGCTCCGTCACGCGATCCGACTGTCCGTGGTACAAGGAGGTGCAACCCGTTTGAACATTCTTCAATGGCGAGGAGGTTCCGGTGTACAACACGGCCATCACGGCAGACACGCCCCTGAGCGTGTACACGCTGTCGGATGCCAGCGGGCAGACGGCGGAGAACGTCACCAAGGCGTGTGTGGCACAGTTCGCGGGGCTGCCCGTGCGGATCGTGCGGCTGCCTCGCGCGGTCAACGTGCAGCAGGTGGAGAATATGGTCGCGCTGGCGGCCGCTCAGGGGCCGGCCCTATTCGCCTACACGATGGTGCAGGATGGCGTGCGGGAGGCTTTTCTGGCCGCGGCAGGGCGCCACGGCATTCCCACGGTGGATCTGCTGGGGCATCTGATCGAACAGCTCTCCGCGGTGCTGGGCGCCGCGCCGAACCGCCAAGCGGGGGCCTTGCACACCAAGGACGAAGAGTATTTCCGACGCATGGACGCGATCGACTTCGCGATCAAGTACGACGACGGCAAAAGTCCGCAGGGGCTTCGCCAGGCGGAACTGGTCATCTTGGGCGTGTCTCGCACCTCCAAGACACCGACGTGCATGTACCTGGCGCAGAATCAGGGCATCAAGGCAGCCAACGTGCCCTTGGTGCCGGGGGCCGATCCGCCCAAAGAAATTTTCGAATTGCCGCCTGGACGCATCGTGGGGCTGACCGTAAAACCGGAGATGCTGACGGAAATTCGCGGCAGCCGCCTGGTGACCTTGGGCCTGCCGCCCGAGAGCGCCTATGCCGACAAGCAGAAAATCACCGACGAACTGGGCTTTGCAGACCAGCTGTTCCGGCGCCTGCGCTGTCCGGTCGTCGACGTGACCTTCAAGGCCATCGAAGAAACGGCCTCCGAAATCCTCGAATTGTTGCAGCGAAAGGAGCTCTTCTGAAATGACGCCCGCCCAAACCGCCGCTGCCCAGCGCGTTTACATGTTTGCCGAAGGCTCCGCCGACATGCGGGAACTGCTGGGGGGCAAAGGCGCCAACCTGGCCGAGATGACCCGGGCAGGTCTGCCTGTCCCTCCTGGCTTCACGATCCCGACCACGGTCTGCAACGAATACTACGACCTCGGGCAGCGCGCCCCGGCGGATCTCTGGGATGCCGTCACCGCGGCCCTGGCCCAGGTCGAGCGCGCGACCGGCAAGGGCTTTGGCGACGTGCAAAACCCCCTGCTGATCTCCGTTCGCAGCGGTGCAAAGTTCTCTATGCCCGGCATGATGGACACGATCCTGAACCTGGGACTGAACGATGAGACGGTGGAGGGCCTGATTGCGCAGACGGGCAACCCGCGCTTCGCCTACGACGCTTACCGGCGCTTCGTGGCCATGTTCTCCAGCGTGGTGCTCGATTTCCGGCTGAGCCACTTCGAGCATCTGCTCGAAGACTTCAAGCACCGCCTCGGCGTGAAGCTCGATACCGAGCTCGACGCGGCCACCTTGAAGGAAATCGTTGGGGCTTACAAGCGCCTGGTGGTGCATCATCTGGGTATCGAGTTTCCCAGTGACCCGCGCGCCCAGCTGCGCATGGCGGTCGAGGCGGTGTTCAAGAGCTGGAACAACGACCGCGCCATGACCTATCGCAACCATCACAAGATTCCCCACGATCTGGGCACGGCCGTGAACATTCAGGCCATGGTCTTCGGCAACATGGGTGACGACAGCGGCACCGGCGTGGCCTTCACGCGCAACCCCAGCACGGGCGAAAAGAAGCTCTACGGCGAGTATCTGACCAATGCGCAAGGCGAGGACGTGGTGGCGGGCCTGCGCACGCCCAAGCCGATCAGCGAGCTGGAACGTGACATGCCGGAGGTCTACGCCCAGTTCACGGCGATCGCCGAGCGCCTCGAACGGCACTATCGCGATATGCAGGACCTGGAATTCACCGTCGAGAAGGGCAAGCTCTACATGCTCCAGACCCGGAGCGGCAAGCGCACCGCTCAGGCGGCCGTGAAGGTGGCGGTAGAGATGGCCCAGGAGGGCTTGATCAGCCATTCCGAGGCCCTCATGCGGGTTGAGCCGACCGCCTTGAATCAGCTGTTGCACCGGCGCATCGACCCCCACGCCAGGCTCGACTTGCTGGCCAAGGGCCTGCCGGCTTCGCCTGGGGCCGCCACCGGGGCGATCGTCTTCGATGCGGATGAGGCGGAGCGGCTCGGGCGTCGCGGCGACAAGGTCGTGCTGGTGCGGGTCGAGACCTGCCCGGATGACATCCACGGCATGATCCAGGCCCAAGGCGTGTTGACCAGCCGTGGGGGCATGACCAGTCACGCCGCCGTGGTGGCGCGCGGGATGGGCAAGCCCTGCGTGGCGGGCACCGAGGGCATCGAGGTCGACCTGCACGCCAAGACGCTGCGGGTGGGCGATCGCCTGTTCCGCGAGGGCGACGTGATCAGCATCAACGGCGGCACTGGCGAGGTGATCGCGGGGGAAGTGCCCATGATCGAGCCGGAACTGTCCGGGGAGTTCAACCTGCTGATGCAATGGGCGGACGAGACGCGCCGCCTGGGTGTGCGCGCCAACGCCGACACCCCTGAAGATGCCGCCAAAGCCAGGGAATTCGGGGCGCAGGGCATCGGCCTCTGTCGCACCGAGCACATGTTCATGGCGCCCGACCGGTTGCCGGTGGTGCAGGACATGATCCTCGCCCGGACCGAGGGCGAGCGTCGGGCGGCCCTGGCGCAGCTCCTGCCGATGCAGCGGGAGGACTTCCGCGGCATCTTCCGCGAGATGGCGGGTCTGCCCGTGACGATTCGTCTGCTCGACCCGCCGCTGCATGAGTTCCTGCCAAACGAGCGGGAACTGATCGCGGAGGTGGCCTTCCTGAAGTGCCAGGGCAATGACCCGGCGCGCCTGGCCGTGCGCGAAAAGTTGCTGCGGGAGGTCGAACGCCTCGCGGAAGCCAACCCGATGATGGGCCTGCGGGGCTGCCGGCTGGGGCTGACCTTCCCTGAAATCAACGAGATGCAGGTGCGTGCCATTTTCGAGGCCGCCTGTGAACTGCAGCGGGAAGGCGTGCAGGTGCTACCGGAAGTCATGATCCCGCTGGTCGGACACGTCAATGAGCTCGCCCGGGTCCGGGCGCAACTGGAGGCGGTGGCCCAGGCGGTCATGACCGAATTGAACTGCCCGGTCGACTACAAGTTCGGCACCATGATCGAGCTGCCCCGGGCGGCCCTCACGGCCGACCAGGTGGCCAGGGAAGCGCAGTTCTTCTCGTTCGGGACCAACGATCTGACCCAGATGACCTTCGGATACAGCCGGGACGATGCGGAGGGCAAGTTCCTGACGCGTTACCTCGACCTCAAAATTCTCGCCAACAACCCGTTCGAAGTGCTGGATCGGGAAGGCGTCGGGTCGCTGATGCGGATCGCCGTCGAGAAGGGACGCGCCGTCAATCCGGGCATCAAATTGGGGGTTTGTGGGGAGCACGGCGGTGAGCCATCGTCCATCGCCTTCTGCCACGACCTGGGGCTCGACTATGTCAGCTGTTCGCCCTTCCGGGTTCCCATCGCCCGGCTGGCCGCCGCGCAGGCCCACGTGAATCCGGGAGCTGAGCGGGATCGCTGAGTTCCCTGCCCCTGCCGGAATTCGGTTTTCGGGAGCACCGCCTGTGGTACAGAATGCCATGGTGGTGCTTCCTTGCGCATGGATGCGTGCAGCCGGGAACCCCTCGGCTGTGAAGGAATGACGTGCCATGGACTTTCGGCAGACAGTCCCAGCTTGGCTGGCGGTCGTGCTTACCTTGTCAGGGTGTGGGGGATTTGCCGGGACGGCTCCACAATTCGATGGGGCGCCTGCTGGAGGCGCACGTGTCGACGCCGGCACCTGGTTGCGCCTGAGCGGTCAGGCCTTGCTCGCCGACCGTGCCCTCGTGAATCCTTCTCTTCGCCTGTTCGATCTTCTGACCGGCGCCGAGTATCCCGTCTCGAAAACCGCTCCTCAGGGGCAGGCCGCAGGCCGCCCGGACTGGTTCTCAGCGGAAGCTTATATCCCGGGCTTGATCTCCAATCAGACCACGGGCCAAAACCTGATTGCGGCAGGCAGCCAGAACCTGATTGCGGCAGGCAGCCAGAACTTGATTGCCGCAGGCGGGCAGAATCTGACGGATTCCCCTCCAGGCGTTGCCGGACAGGCGGCCGGACCGCTGCGGGTGTTTCGTCTGGTGGCGGAAGAAAACGGAGTGGCCTTGGTGTCGCTCGTGGACAGTGCGGGGCGCAGCGTGGCCTCCGAGGTCGGCGCGGCCTACCGCCTGCGCCAGGCAGGGCCGGCCACCGTTGTGCTCACGCCGGCCTCGACCTTGGTCGCCAAAGCCTTTGAGGGTGCCCTCAAGCTTCAGTATGACCTGGCTTCCTACTCTGAACAGGCGGCCGGTATCACCGAGGTCTTCGGGCAGGCTCGCCAGGCCTTGCGCGTGGCGCAACAGGTGCTGGCCGCCGAGCCTGAGCGTGCGCGCCGAATCGCCACGGCACTGGATGGGACGGGTGCTGTCCGTGATCCCGAGACGTTCCGCCGCGCCGCGACGGAGGGGGGCCTGGGGCAGGAGCTTTCGGCTCGCCTCTCTGAAACGCTGACCAGCTGGGCCAGCCGAAGGAACGCGCAGCCGGATGGGGCATTGGCACTCGTGGGACGCGCCAAGATCGACGCGCAAGATTTTCCAGCGGGTGGGGTGCTGCTGAAAAACGGGGGCGAGTTGGAGGTGCGAGGCAAAGATGGCGAGACGCTCGTCCTCAGACGCCCCCCGGCAACGCCCTCGCCAGATGGCGGCGACAAAGTCGCGGGCGCCAATGGGGCGGCGGGACGAAGCGGGGCGGCGGATGGCAATACAGGATTGCCGACTGGCTCAGCCGGCCGCAATGGTGGGAATTCTGGTGGAAGCAGCCGAGGGGCAGGGAGCGGCGCTCCTGTCAGTGGAGGCGCAGGTGAGACCCGACCGGACAGGGCGGGCCCCGGCGACGCTGCCGGCGCCGGGGTGAGCAGCACTGACAAGGGAAATTCAAGCGCTGCCAGCAGCAGCTCCGGAGACACGAGCTCAGGCAGTGGTCAAATCGGCAGCGCGGGTGGGAACAGCGATGCGAGCGGAAGCTCGGGTAGCAGCAACGGCAACGCGGGTGGGAACAGCGATGCGAGCGGAGGCTCGGGTAGTAGCAACGGCAACTCGGGTGGGAACAGCGGTGGGGGCGGGAACTCGGGGAGTAGCAACAGCAACTCGGGTGGGAACAGTGGCGGCGGCGGGAACTCGGGAAGCAGCAACAGCAGTGCGGGTGGGAGCGGCGGCGGCAGCGGGGACTCAAGCAGCAGCAATGGCAACGCAGGTGGTCATGGCGGTGGTACCGGCAAACGCTGAAGGGGATTGACGTGCTTTCAGCCCCAACGCTTCGCGAGGATGCCTGCCAGCAGGAGTGTCCTTGAACCATGGCCGAACGCCACGAACAGGCCAGACAGGATCTGCACATCTGGCAGAACGGCCAACCCGCGAATTTTTATCAGACCAACCCGCAGCTTCAGCGGCTGAGCCGTTGTTGGCTGCCGGCTGACGCGCTGGCCCGCCACGACGCTGATTTGCGACATTTCGGTGCGCTGGCCGCGACCACCCTCGATCAGGCGGCGATCGTCAACAACCGGGATGGCAACCTGCCACGTCTCGACCGCTGGTCCCCGATCGGAGAACGCACCGAGGGCATCGAGCACCACCCGGCCTACGAGGCCTGTGGCCGGGCCATCTACCAGGAGGGCCGGTTGATAGCCGTCTATGCGGAACGGCCCGCGAATGTGCTGGCCCAGGCGCTTTTCTACCTGAGCAGCCATGTCGGTGAGGCCGGGCATAACTGCCCGGTGGCCTGCACCGCGGGCCTGGTCAGCGTGCTGCAGGGGCCGGCTTCGCCCGAATTGCGCGCGCGTTACCTGCCCCCGCTGCTGAACGATGCGTGGGGGGAGCGTTTCGATGGGGCCCAGTTCCTGACCGAAATCCAGGGCGGCTCGGATGTGGGGGCCAATGCCGTGGTGGCTCGCCCGGATGGCGAAGCCTTTGGCACGACCTGCTGGCGGGTATGGGGCGAGAAATGGTTCTGCTCCAACGCCGGTGCCGACCTGATTCTGATGACCGCGCGCATCGAGGAGGCGCCCGAGGGGACGGCCGGTCTGGCGCTCCTGCTGGTGCCTCGACGTCTCGAGGACGGCCGTCTCAATCATTTCCGATTGCGACGTTTGAAGGACAAGCTGGGCACCCGCTCCCTGCCCTCGGCCGAGATCGATTTCGAGGGAGCGGTGGGTTACGCCATCGGGCGCGCCGAAGATGGCTTTCGGCATGTGATGAACCACGTCATCAACACCTCCCGTCTCTACAACACCACCGGCTGTGCCGGAATCGCGCGACGGGCCCATCTGGTGGCGCAGGGGTATGCCCGGTCACGGCAGGCCTTTGGACGCCCGATTGCCGAATTTCCGCTGGTGCAGGAAATGCTGGCGCGCACGGCGGCCGTGAGTGCGGTCCTGCTGGCGGGGAGCCTACATCTGGCGGCCGCACTCGATGCGCTGGCGCGCGTCGAGGCGCCCGACGAGCCAGAGCGGGCCTTTGTGCGGATTGCCGTGAACCTCTGCAAGATGGCCTCTTGTCAGCATTCCCATCGGGTGGTGCTGACGGCGATCGAAACGCTTGGAGGCAATGGGGCGATCGAGTCCTTCTCAGTCCTGCCGCGACTGCTGCGCGACAACGTGGTGTACGAGAACTGGGAGGGCACCCACAACGTGCTGCTGGCCCAAACCTCGCGCGATTTTCAGCGCGACGGGCTGCGTGAGGGGTTTTTCGCGGGCCTGCAACGCCGCCTGGAACAGGCAGATGATGGAACGGGTCTTCTGCAACCCGCCTGGGAGGTCTTTCAGCAGGCCCAGCAGGCCTGGCCGCGAATCGCCTCGGAACCCGACGACGGAATGGCGGTTTTGTTCCTGCGGCCACACCTTGAAAAACTGGCGGATGTCTTTTTTGCTGCGGCCTACGCGGCCGATCTGGCGGAAGAGGCGGATCCGGTTCGTCGGGCGCAGGAGCGTGAGGCGTTGGCATTTTTTGTCCAGGAACGCCTGGCCTCTGCGATGCCCACGCGGGATCAATCCTATGCCGCCCGGGTCGCCCTGGTGGCCACGCTGGCGTGAACGTGCCCTGGCCGTTGCGGCGCTTAATGCCCGGTGCAGGCCACTCGCAGCCGTTGCCAGGCATGCGCATCGTAAAGGGCCGGCACGCGCGCCGGCCGGTGGCCACGCCAGCGTGCATCCAGCTGACGCATCCGGTCGGCCAGTTCCGGGTGGCTCGAGAGCAGCCGCAGGGAGGCGCTTTCGCCACGTCTGACCGATTCCTCCTGCGACAGGGCTGCCAGCGCCAGGCGCAGGCTGTTCGGGTCGACTCCACTGGCTGCGAGACGCTGAGCCCCGGCCTGGTCGGCTTCCTGCTCAGCCGCCCGAGAATGGGCGAGCTGGTCCAGGCTCTGGCTCAGGCCCACCAGCTGACCGAAGCCTGCCGCGTCCCCGGTGAGACCGGACAGTAGCAGCTGCCCTGCCATTTGCCGCATGATCGCCCTCGTGGTGTGGCGCTTTTCCACGTGCTCCATCTCGTGCGACAGGATTCCGAGCATCGCCTCGGGGGTCGGCATGGCGCTCCACAGGCGCTCGAAGACGACAATCTGCCCGCCTGGGGCGGCCAGGGCATTGACGGTGTCCCCATGCACCAGCACCACGCGATAGGGATAGCGGCTGCCCCCGCTCAGCTGCCGCATCAAGCGATTCAGGGCCTGCTGCTTGGCACGCACTGGGCAAACCGGATGTTCCCGCTCCAGATCGCCCACCACGGCCTGTCCCAGGGCCGTTTCCCAGCGCCGAGGAACCGTCTCCGCCACCCGGTCCGTCAGGATTGGCAGCAGCACCCTCCAGGCCAGCAGGTACAACCCGAACGTCAGGCCCAGCGCGGCGAGGGCGTGGCGTGTCAGCTGTCGCGCGGGGTGGGGCCGGCCAAAACGGGCGGCTGGAGCGAGGGCTTCCAGCGAACTCAGAAAGGCCTGGTCGCGGAGCACCACGCTCGGGGAGGGCCCCTGCCGGCGCCACTGAAGGCGCACGTGTTCGCCGGGCAATCGGCCTTGCAGCAGGTCGAGTTCCGGATAGGGCCAGAGGGCTTGCCTGCCGTCTGGCCATTCGAGCGCCAGACCGCGGCTGGTAATGGTCAGGAGAACGGGTTGGGGTTTGGCCGTTTCCCCGTCAAAGACACGGGCCTCCCAGCTGGCCGTGGCCTGCTTCGTCATTGGCATCCCCTCAAAGCCGCGCGTTTCAGGCGCCGAAGTCCAGTTCCACGTCCATCGATTCCAGCAAGGCATCTCCGCTCGCTGAAGCTTCCAAGGCCTCCTGGCGAATGGCGGCCAGATTCAGGGGCCCTACCAGGCGCAGGCACGAGGCCTGGTATCGCCAGCTGCGCACGATGTTCCAGGGCATGGCGAGGCCGACGGTCAGGGTGGCCAGCACCATGTTGATCAACCAGACCCTGAACAAACCGACGAAGGTCACGTCCGAGCGAAAGCGAGCCTTGCCAAAGCGGGTGGCTTCGGCACGCGCGCGGGTCCAGGTGGCCGCGGTCCAGACCAGGCTGATGCCCAGTGAGAAGGGAGCGGCCAGCAGTCCCAGGACCCACGACACGATCAGGTTCTTGCCTTCCAGTTGGCACTGAAAAGGCGCGTTGCCGTAGTAGGTGTGATTGGTCAGTTCATTCTGCAGGCGGGCGTAAAAATAGGGCCACAGCAGGCCAAGGCTCAGCACCGTCAGCAGGGCGAAGGGCGACAGGCGCAGGATGGCTCGCCATATCACGCCTCGGTAAGAGAAGCGAATGCCCTGGTAGGCCGTCCGGCTCAGGACGTAGCGGCGCGCGCTCACCAGGGCGAAGGGCAGGAGCAGCGTGGCCACCAGCGGCGAGGCCACACCTCCCACCAGCAAGGCGAGCATGCTGGGGTCCAGCATCGCCGACCACGGCTCGGGAATCAGGTTCCAGGCCAGGCCCCCGATGACCGCCCCGAAGCCCAGCAGGGCGAGCACACCCAGGCCGATCAGGCGAACCATCCCCAGGAAGGATTCCTTGCCGGTTCCGTGAAAGGTGAAACGCTCCTTGCGGAAGGACAGCTGGCCGTAAAGATACTGCCGCATTTGCGCCCGCGCCCAGAAGCGGTAGACGCCCAGCGTGACGAACGTCAGGCAGCTGTTGATCACCCACAGCTTGAGCAGGGTTCCCCCTGTGCCATGGAATTCAAACCGGGCCACCGCCTTCTTGCGCTTTTTCCCAGCTGGAACGCTGTCATCCCCGGACTTTGCGCGACGTTTGCGGGGGCTATCCGTCACGGTTTCCAGGGAAGGAGAGGCTTCCTGCTCCTCGCCGGCATTTGCGCCACGCGTGTCGGGGGACGGGCGGACCTCCTCGCCACAATCGCAGGTCGTTCTGGGGGGCTCGACCCAGGACAGACAGGCGGGGCACTCCACGCTTCAACCCTCTTTCAATTCCAGCAGTTCCACCTCGAACAGCAGGGTGGACCGCGGGGGGATGCGCCCGGTTCCCTTTTCCCCATAGCCGAGTTGGGGAGGAATGACGAGCTTTCTCACCTCTCCTACCCGCATTCCGAGTACTCCTTGCTCCCAGCCCGCGATCACGCTCCCGGCCCCCAGTTTGAACCGGAAGGGGCTCTCGCGCTGCCGCGAGGTGTCGAACAAGGTACCGTTCGTCAACCAGCCGGCGTAATGCACCACCACCTGATGTCCCTTTTCAGCCACCTTCCCATCGGGTTCCCCCGCGCGAATGATGGTGTAACCGAGACCACTCGGCAGCGACACGGCCGCGGCGGTGTTGAGCGGAAAGCGCGGGCTCGGAGGGGGCGCGGTCGGTGCCGCGGAACGGTTCGGTGCACCGGGCGCGACAGAGGGGCGGCGCGTGAGGACCGGAACCGGTTGCACCTCGGCGCCATCGCCGGGCTCCGGTGGGTTGACCGGCACCAGGGTGGGATCACAGCCCAGCGTGGCGAGTCCAATGGCGATCGCCGCCAGGCGCGGCCGATGGCGCCCCGCCAGCATCAGGGCTTGCCCTCGCGCAGGCCCTCCCCCAGCGCCCGCTGGAGGGTGAGCGCGTCGAACGGCGTGGCCAGCACGGCGCGAAGTTGCGCCAGCAGCAGTTCGTGACGGATGGCCTGCAACACCAACGCCCGGGAGATTCCCCGCACGGGGTCTGTCTCCGCCCCGAGGTCGGTCAAGACGTTGGCGAGTTGGGCATCGGCCGGAGCCTCTCCCAGGGCGACCTCTCCCACCACGAAACGCGCCAGATGGAGCGGGCCAAAGGGAATCGGCAGGCGCCCGGCTTTCTCCAGTTGCGTGTCCCGCGCCCAATCCTGGCCGCGTGGATAGTCGGACCGGAGGTTGATCTTGGTTCGGGCCGCTGTGGCGATCGCTTCCAGATATTCCCGCAACGTGCGGGCCACTGGTAAACCCACCAGGCCTCCCCCATTTCGTCTTCCCTCCAGGGTTGCTGGAATGGCTTCCTCCGAAATCGTCAGCTGCTCCGGCACGAGTCGGGCCAGCACCACCCGAGCCGCTTGCCGGCGATGGGCGGCTGGAATCTCGGCCTTGGGGCCCAGCGGGTTCGCGCGGGTCGCTTGCCACTGGCGGGCGATCGCGAGGACCGGCTGCCGGAGGCGTTCGGGGGCCTGAACAAAGGCCGGATCATCCTCCAACCCTCCGGCTTCGCTCGAGCCGCGCAGCCATTTGGCGATCAGACGCTCGCCCGACTGCTCCAAGACCTGCGTCAGCCAGCTGTCATTCGCGTCCAATCGGATGCTGCCGCTGGCAGGCGGCGTCAGCCAGGCCCGCATCACGGGGCGCATTCCGTCGCTGGCCCGGGCCTGTGCGGTGAGTTCCCACAATCCTGTGGCAGGCTCCAGCGGGAAGGCCTGGAACTCACCGACGCCATTCGTGTACACCTCGTAGACAGGTTGGCGCCTCGCCGTGGTGCCGAGGGGCAGGCGCTGGCCGGTGTCCACGCGGGTCAATGCGATGCGCAGCCCGACGGCCGGTCCCCCTTGCTCTGGAGCAGGCGAGGCGCTGGTGATGGGAGGGCTGGCCACCAAGCTCAGGCTGGCGACCTCGTCCGGGCGCGTGCCGGAAGCGTTTCGGTCAGCCACGACGAAACGTCCGGCCGGCGCCTCGCTGCGGGGTTCCCAGAACACAAAACGCCCGGTTTCCCCTCTGGGGGACCAGCGGCCGCCGCTGCTCAGCGCACTGGCCGCCTCGAGGTCAATCTGGCCGAGCAACGCCCGATGAGGCTGCGAGGGCGCCTGCAACAGCTCGAAACCGGCGACCGTTGCGGTGGCCACGGGTTGTTGCGGGCCTGAAGCGACCGTGACATTCACCGGAGACGGCGTCAAGAAGGCGGTCGGGCGCCATGGCGCCCCGGCTCCGACGGGAATCAGGGCATTGGTGTTCCGGGCAAAGGGCCCACTGACCGTCTCCACCAAGGGGGCCTTGAGATGGTCCGTATTGGGCAGGTCGTCCTGACAGCCTGACAGCAGCAGCAGGCCCATGGCCGTGACCGCCCAAGCTAGCAACCCTGCTCCGCTGCCTGCGTTTCCCGCCAAGCCCGTTCCTCCCATCCCGGTGGACCCAGGCCCTCATACCTGATTCTCGGCGCAGATGCAAGCCTTGGGGCACCCCTGGCGGTCATACGTGGCGTTTGGAGGACGCGGCGAATGCCCGTAAGTCTCGCGGGCACCGGGCATCGGGGGGAGGGAGATTCCTCCGCGTCATATGACCTTCGCCCGGAAAGCGTGGCGCTGGGTCATATCAATTTGCGTTTGGCGCGCGCAGGAAGTTCGCCCCAGAAGTGGCAGGCCAGTAGCAGCGCCAAGGCTTCCACAGCCACGGCCATACCCAGGTGATGCGTGGCGCGTATCGCGAGCACGAGGGCGCCTGTCATGACCAGCGCAATCGGCAACGTTTGGGCCCCGGAGATCACCCGGCCGTGTCCCCCGGGGAAGGGCAGCTGGCTCAGCCAGCCGTTGAGTCGAGCCAACATCAACCAGAGCCCCGCCCAAGAGAGCAGCCCCATCAGGGCGCGACAGCTCCACAGCTGGGGGCCGTGTTCCCGGGTCAACTGGGCCAGGGCATCTTCCTGCGTACCGGCGAAGAGGCGGTACATGCCAACGCCATCCCGTCGGTGAGGCGTCAGGCTGCCCATCGTCTCGAGTTCGCCATAGACTGTGACGGTTCCGCCCGGGGCGTAGGCGGCATAGCCGATGCGCAGATCTCCCACCTCGGGCTGCCGGGGATTGGCCTTGGCCAGGTAGAGCTTGTCCTCGAATACCTCCCCCCCTTGGGTCTGAAGGGTGCTGATGCGCA
>JAYKJB010000045.1 GCA_035285325.1 Candidatus Sericytochromatia bacterium | reverse complement strand
TATGCGTCCTGAGAGGTTCGAGAACAAGCGCCGCGCCCCCTGGCTCAGCCTGATGCTGGCGGGTTCGTTCGTGGCAGCTGGTGTCGCTGCCTGCGTGCCAGCTGGACCTCAGGCGCGGCTTTTCACTTCGCAACTCGAGCCTGGCCAGGCAAGTTTGCGCCTGGACTGGAACGCGCTGGCCCAGGGGCGTCGACGCCTGCTGGCGTTCGACGTGTCACCGGGGTCGCTCAAGGTGTCGCTGGTGGACCACCGCAACGTGGTCCGCAAGGAAATGACCCAGGCCGCCGGTGATTCTCAGGCGTTTTTCACGGACGTGCCTTTGTTGCCCCGCGTGTTGGTGCGGGTGCTGTATCTCGACGCTGGCCTGAACCCGATTCCTGGCTCGATCTTGCGGGGCCTGGGGGCGATCAAGGAGGGCGAGAACCAGCTGGAGTTGTCGGAGGCCTCCACGGTGGGCGGCGCGATCATGGAGGCCCTGATCGCGCGAGACCTGGCGGCCAGCACGGCGATCGCCTCCTCAGTCGACTTTGCCGCGGTGGCGTCGGCCGTCATCGACATGCAACGAACCCTGAATGCGGCGCATCCGGGCCTGCTCGACCCTCAGGCGATCGCCGCGGCCTGGCCGGCCTCGGGCGCCATCCCTGTGGCCACCTCCACCTTCCTTCCCCCCCCTGCCAGTCTGCTCTTGAAGTCCGACCACTGGCCGGTGGGCGCCACGGCCTGGGTAGAGGTGTCGGACCCGACCTCCCGAGGGGTGGTGATGGATGGCACGACCCGTCTGCTCGATCCCGTCGCGCCGGGTACCTGGACCGTGCGGGTGGTTCCGGATGAAGGGCAGGGGATCGCCTCCACCACCCAGGTGGTCTATCTGGCGCCAGGCAAGCGCGTCGATTTCCCGATTGCGTTCGGCAACACGGATGCACTCCCTCCCCTGACGATGGCGCGCGGCGCGGCGGCCTTCGGCGTGCTGCCCGTGGTCGGCGGAAGCAGCGCGTTGGTGCTGGCAGGCGGCATCATTCAACCGCAGAACACGGCCACGACGCCATTCGGTGCAGAAACGGCCCGCGCTTCTGACGTGGTGCTGGTGGGCGTCAATGCCACGAGCCCTCTGAATCTCGCCCCAATGGCCTCCGGTCTGACGGCCTGCTCAGGCCCGGCCAGTACGGTCCACGGTGGCAAACTCTACATTTTCGGCGGGTTTGCGGGGTCTTCAATCGCCTCTCCTGCCGTGCGTTGCCTCGACCTGCAGACGGCCTCCAGCACCGCGAAGGTGGCGATGCCGCTGGCTCAATCGCTGTATGGCATGGCCGCCGCCACGATCGGTGACTCCATCTACCTGACCGGGGGTTTCAACTTCGTGGGCAATTCGCCCGCCAGTGGCACCTACCGCTACCTGCCCCTCCTGGACGCCTGGAGTTCCGAGGTGGTGATGTCCAATCCGGCCGGAACCCGGAGCTTGCCCGTGTTTGACGCGGCGTGCTTTGGAGCTGCCAGCGCCGTCGCCCAAGAGACGTGGTACGTGTTTGGTGGACGCCGCGGCTTGGATGGCTCCGTCAACGGGGTGGTCCACGCCTGGAAACCCGGGGTGGACGCTTTCTTCAGGCAGGTAGCCAAGATGCCGACGCCGCGCTATGGCAGCGTGGCCGTCGCGACGGGGGGGCGGATCTGGGTGATTGGCGGAATTGAGGCGGGCGGCCTGGTTTCCCGCGCCGTCGAAGTATATGACCCCGTCGCCAACAGCTGGTCCCGCAAGCCTCCCCTGCGACAGGAACGCGCCTTCGCAGCAGCCGGCGTCTTGGATGGCAAGATCGTCGTCTCCGGAGGGTTGCTGGGAGCTGAAAACTATGACGCCATGCCAACTTCCAGCGTGGAGCGACTGACGCCATGAGAACGCGCCTGTTCTGTTTCTTGATGGCGCTGGGGATGATGGGCGCCTGTCGGAGTACCTCCCCGTCCACGGTGACGCCCAAGGCCACGCCGAAGAAGACGGCGAGTCCGAAGGTGACGAACTCTCCCGCGGGGACAGTAAATCCCCAACCGACTGCCACGGCCACGGTTCCGACCAACCCGGTCGCGACCGCCCAACCCACCGCGACCCCCACGGCCAGCGGCACGGTCCAACCCACCCCGACGCCCACCGCCAGTGGCACCGTCCAGACCAACCCGGTGGCCTCCAACACGACCACGGCCTCCAACACCGTCGCGGTCGAACCGCGGGCGCCAGCCCGCATCAACCTGGCGCTTTCCGCCCAAGCGTCCAACTCCTGGACCGTTTGGCCCCCGTTGCAACGTCCACGTGCCGGCCTGGTGGCGGCAGCCATCAAGGGCGTGCTGGTGGCGGCGGAGGGTGATGCGCGCTCATCCGTGGAGCAATTGGACCTGACCGCAACCGGGAGAAGAGCCTGGGCCTTGCGGGTCCCCCCGGTGGCGGTGGACGGTGATTCGTTTGGCATTCGCTATGCGGCAGGGGCCGCCAACGCTGACTACCTGTACTCGCTGGGCGGCCTGATTGTAGGTCCCAGCCAACTGATCGTGCGCTACGGCCAAACCGAAAACAATGCCGTCTTGCGCGACTACACCAGTTTCTTCACAGACCGTGCCTGGGCCCAGGCCGCCTGCATGCAGGAACGCCAGATCCACGTATTCGGAGGCGAGACCCAGACTCAGGTCCTGGCGACCACCCGCAAGCTGGACCTGGATGCGAAAGTGCTGACGCCTCTCACCCCCTGTCCTGCCGGCAAGTTTGCCGGAGCCGCCTGCGTGCGAGTGGGGTCGACGGCCTGGGTGCTCGGAGGCTATTCGAAAAACCTCACCCAGAACGTGGTGGCCCAGACCACCGTGCGCAAGTACGATATCAATGGCGACACCTGGCGATATTCCGGGGACGGTCAGGCTGCCGCGCCGCCCGCGCTGCCGCAGAGTCGTCACTCGGCTGCCGCCGCGCTGCTCAATGGAACCATCTACCTGGCAGGGGGCCTGGATGGCAACGGCCTCGTGATGGACAGCGTCCTGGCCTTGAACACCCAGGTGGCCTCGCCCACGTGGACCGTGGTCACCTCGCTCCCAACGGCCCGGGCCAATCTGTCCCTGGTGGCGGTGGAAGACCGGCTGGTGGCCATCGGCGGGCGAGATGCAAGCGGAACGCCGCTTGCCAAGGTGGAGGTGTATCGTCCATGACGTACCGAACCGCCCAATGGGGACGTCTGGTTTTCTTGACGGCCTGTGCGGCACTAGCGCTCAGCGCCTGCCACGGGCCGTTGACACCGGTCATCGCGGGCAAGGGGACGGCCGTGTCGCGTTTGCCAGCGCAGGCGCGTACGTTCCCGTTGCAAAGCCGCGCCACTTCAGAACCTGCTAGCTCCGCGTCAGAAGCCAATCCTGCAACGCCACTCGCTGGAGACCTGAATGCGGCGGACGCTGCCTCTCCTCTGGCGAAGGTTGAGGCGAAGCCGACCTACACCGGAGAATTCTTGTTACGCGTTCCAGCGGGCACCAAACCGGAAGCCCTCATGCAACTGCCCGCCCTGCAACACGCGAGTCTGACGGCGACGATTCCGCTGGGAGACGGATGGGTCGTGCGGGTCACCCCTCCGGCAGGGGTCGATGAGAACCAATGGAAAAGCCAGGTGCTGGCCTTGCCCCAGGTGCGCGGCCTGCAAGCCGAACGGATGAATTATCCCCGCCAGGTGGTCACCAACGATCCCGACACTGTCAGGCAATGGGCGCACGCGACCGACACGGCCAACACCGTTGGAGCCTGGGCGCTGGTCCCTCCAGCCAGCCAGGCCAGCGTGGTCATCGCCGTCCTGGACACTGGCCTGGATATCACGCACGACGAGTTCGCCCCGGAGCGAATTCGGGGAACCTTCAATGGGCTGGAAGAGGAAGCAGGAGCCACCGATACGTCCGATGTCACGGATGACGATGGCCACGGGACGCACGTGGCCGGTATTGCGGCCGCGAGTGGAGGCAACAACATCGGAGGTGCCGGCGTGGCGTGGGGCGCTGGTATCCTGCCGGTCAAGGTGCTGGGCCCGATGGGCGGCACCGACACCGCGATCTTGTTGGGCATGATCCACGCGATGAACTGGCGTCCCGATCCAGATGACGGTTCGCGGGTGCGCGTGATGAACATGAGCCTCGGGGCGCAAGGAGAAGGCGCGGCCAGCGTCGGCCCGCTTTACACCGAAGCGGTCGCCTTGGCCCGCTTGGCGGGTGTGGTGGTGGTGATAGCCGCTGGAAACGGAGGCCAACCATTTGTCGAATCCCCGGCCAACACCCCCCTTGCGGTGGCAGTGGGAAGCACGCATCATCACCTGGGCCTGGAAGGGGTCAGTTCCTTCTCGAGCGGCGGCACTCGCCTGGACCTGGTGGCGCCCGGGGAAAACATCTACTCGACCATTCCGGGGAATGACTATGACACCTTCAGTGGCACCTCGATGGCAGCCCCCTACGTGGCTGGTCTGGTGGCCTTGATCACCGCCCGCTATGATGCCCAAAATCTGCGCACCAACGCGACGTTCGTGGACCTCGTGCGCCATCGCCTGACCAAGTCGGCCAAGGACATCGGTCCTCCGGGGCGCGACAACCTCTCAGGCTGGGGCCGCGTGGATGCCCGGCGGGCGGTCGCGACAAGCACCATCGAGGCGGACCCCTGAGGCTGGTTGACGCTCGAATGGCGCTGTGAGAACATAGTTGGACGCGGTTTTGGCTGCGGAAGTCGGGCGATTAGCTCAGGTGGCTAGAGCGCACCCCTGATAAGGGTGAGGTCACTGGTTCAAGTCCAGTATTGCCCACTGCTCGGGGATATAGCTCAGTTGGTAGAGCACCTGCTTTGCACGCAGGGGGTCAGCGGTTCGAATCCGCTTATCTCCACTCACGTATCAAGCCGCCTTCCGGATTCAGCCGAGGCGGCTTTTTTTATCAAACGTCCGTCAAGTGCTGTTCCAGGTGAGCCTGAACGGCGTCAAAGCGCGCAAACGGCACGTGGTCGATGCCTTGCTGGCGGCACCACTGGGACAACCCGGCCTTGGCGAAAACGAGATCGGCGTGAGGCGCGGCGAGGCGATCGCTCAGGCCGTCCCCGATGAAAACCGTGAAGCCCCCTTCCGCCTGCACTGCTCGCACGATCGCCGCCTTGTCGACGCCCGTGGGGCAGCTGGGGTCGACGGGCTCAAGGCCGAAGCCGCGGGGCGATCGCCGCGCGCGATTGGCCGCGACCGGAAGGTCCAGACCTTCCCGGGCGAGCAAGGCACCGATCACCTCCCCAAGGCCCGCCGATACGATGCGCAGCGGCCAGCCCCGGGTCGCACACCAGGCACTGAAGGGCACGAAGTGAGGGTCGAACGGGACGTGCCGGTGCAGGTGAACCAGCGCCTCCTCCAAGGGCACCTGGCAGGCCTCCAGGGCCATGTCCAGCACCTCCCAGAGGGGGCGTCCCCCATCGCGCACCAGGCGGTCAAACGCCACGCGCCGCTCCGCGCCGACGAAGTGCGCCACCAGCGCGTCATTGGTGTCACGCAGGGTGATGGTGCCATCGAAATCGCAAAGAATCGTCACAGCTGGCATCGGCGTGACGCCAGCATACCCGACGAACGCGACGAGGACGCGGGGTCAGGCAGGCACGTTTGATGCCAAGAGTCGCTTCAAAATGTCCAGGGCCTGCGAATCGAAGTTACTGGCGGCGATCGCCTCCTGCAGAAACGCCCGTTCCTGCTGTGACACCACCCCGTCCCGCAAGATGAGCTCTTGCAGCGCAGTGGCTTCCAGCCGGTCGATCATGTTGTCGTCTTCCAGCAAAAATTCCAGCGCCTTGCGCAGGGTGCTGATGGTCACTTTCGGTTCGTTTTCACCGGACATACCGAACACTCCTCTCTTGGACACCTCGTCCACATACCCCGATTGCTGGCTCTCCCAACCTCCCCGCTTGAGTTCCAGCCAACCAGGCGCACCGGCCAACGTGGGAAGCGATACTCGTGGCGTCACGTGACGCCAGGAGCATCGCTCCGCTGCGACCGATTTCCGGGGCGTTCCAGATGATTCCCCGCGCGTGGCCCGCGTTCGTTCGAGACCCTCGCAGCCGTTGCAGAGGTCACGGAGATACGAGCGACACGGGACCACCCGCTCGAGCCTCTTGAAAAGAGCCCGGAAAGCACGGATGGAAGCGACCATTCGCGTGTCTCCCCCCGGGCTCCCGGGTACAATTGCCTGGCAAGCAGGGAGGCTTTCGGACTTGAACCTCGCGGTGCTGGAACTGGTGCTGCTCGATTACGCGCTCATGTGGGCCCTGGCGCTCGGTTTTTTTTACCGCTCCGAGCGGCCGCCACTGGCCTGGTGGCTGACCGGGCTGCATTTCTTCGCCGTTCCGGCCACCTTGCTCTTGGCGCAGGGGCCTTGGCTGCCAGGCCTCTGGTGGCCCTCGGCCCCCTTCCCGCTGCTGCGCGAGGCGATCGCCGTGCTGCTGGCCGTCGCCTCCCTGGTCTTGCTGGCGCTGACGCGCGGCCACCAACGCGTGCGCCTCTCGCAGTGGCACCTGGAGAATGACGCCCCGCAGGGCATCGTGACGTGGGGGCCACACGGGGTGGTCCGCCATCCGTTTTACCTGGGCTACCTCCTGGGCGCGGCGGCGGCGCTGTGCCTGGCGCCGGGACCGGTGACAGGCCTGCTGCTGGCCTACACCCTCGGGGCGCTCGCCCTGACGGCCCGCCGTGAGGAACGTCGCCTGCTGGCCTCGGCGTTCGGGGCCGAATATGCCGTCTACCAGGCCAACACCGGGGCGTTCTGGCCCCGCTGGAGGCGCCGTGTCGAGCGCTGACGTCTACCTGCACAGCTTGTCGACGGCGCTGGGCGAACACGACGTGGACCTCACGGCCTCGTGGCAGGCTGGACGCCTGTGCACGGACCCGACCACCCTGCAGCAACACGGTTTTCAACGTCACCGGCTGGCCGCAGACGATACGGAGGCGCTCGATCTGGCACTGCGGGCCTGCCGGCCGATGGGCGAGGCGATCGCCACGAGCGATGTCCTGGTCTACGCCACGGCACTGCCCCTCAACAGCTATCGCCGCCGCGAGAGCCAATTCGCACAGAGCCGCGACATCAAGGATCTGGCGAATTTTCCGGCCAGCCGGCTACAGGCGGAACTGGGCCTGGAGCGCGCCGCCGTGGTGGGCCTGACCCAGCAAGCCTGCACGGCCATGCTGGGGGCGATCCGGCTCGCCCGGGCGCTGCTGCTGGCCGAACCTCACCTGGCGCAAGTGCTCTGCGTCGCCGCCGACCGCTTCCCCCCCGGCGCGCGCTACGAGCAGGCCTACAGTCCGGTGTCCGACGCGGCCTGCGCAGGCCTGGTCTCCCGGCAGCCGGTCGGTTATCGCATCATCGCCTGCCACGCCCTCAGCAACGGGGCCCTGGCGCAAGCCAGCGATGACGAGATGGCCGGCACCCACTTCGCCTATGCGCATCAGATCATCCAGGAGACGCTCGACCGGGCGGGTCTGCGCATGGCGGACATCGCCTGGATCGTGCCCCAAAACACCAGCCGGCAGGTCTGGCAGATTCTGGGACCGCTCCTGCAGCATCCGCTGGAACGGGTCGCCCTGGGCACGCTGGCGCAAGCAGGTCACGCCATCAGTGCCGACAATGTCCTGAACCTGTGCGACCTGGAGGCATCGGGCAAAATCAAGCCGGGCGATCGCTTGCTGCTGTTCATGGCCAGCTTCGGCATGAACTGGCAGGGGCTCGTGCTGGAGAAGGTGGGCCCCGCGTGAGCAGCAAGACCCTGATCACGGGCGCCAGCGGCTACCTGGGTCAACTGGTCGCGCACCAGCTGGTGAAGGAGGCAGGCGCGCCGGTCGTGATGTGGGTGCATGCCGACAACGAGACGCAGGCCGCCGCCAAGATTGCCCGACTGAAAGAAGCCTACTTGGGCTTCGAACACTTGATGGAATGGACCTGGGGGGCCCTGGAGGCCGAGACCCCCTTTGCGGGGGTCGCTCCAATCGGCATCGCCCGGATCATCCATACGGCCGCCATCTATCGCTTCGATATCGACGAGGAAACCGCCCGCCGCGTCAACGTGGAGGGCACCCGCAAGGTCCTTGACCTGGCCGAGCGCTGCCCGGGACTCCGCCACGTCTGCCTGGTCAGCAGCCTCTATGCCTCGGGCTTGATGGCAGGGGACATTCCGGAGGAACGGTTTCCCTTCGGCCCCCAGGCCCCCTTCACGAACCACTACGAGCGCTCCAAGCACCTGTCGGAGGAGGTGCTCTTCGAACGGCCCCAGCTGCCCTGGAGCATTGCCCGCGTGGGGCTGGTGGTGGCCGACGACGAGAGCGGCCACGTGACGCAATTCAACGCGCTGCACTACACGCTCAAGCTGTTTCACCACGGCCTGATGTCGGTTTTTCCGGGCGACCCGGAGACGCGGCTATACTTCGTCACCGGGGGCTTCGCCGCCCGGGCGATTGCCGATATTTGCCGCCTGGATGCGCCGCGGTGCATTTACCACGTGGCCCACGCGGAGGCCCACGGCGTGCCCCTGGCGGAGGCGATCGACCTGGCGTTCACCGCGTTTCTGGAGGACCCACGTTTTCGCGCACGGCGCTTGCCGCGCCCGCTCTTCATCGATCAGGCGGGGTTCGACGTGCTGGTGGCCGGGATGGCGGGCCTGGGCAACCGTGCGCAGGTGCAGGCGATCTCTGGCGTGGCCTCCTTCGCCCGCCAGCTGTACATCCGCAAGGAGGCGCGCAACGAGCACCTGCTGGCAGCCCTGTCGCATTACGCCCCGGAGGACCAGCG
>JAYKJB010000044.1 GCA_035285325.1 Candidatus Sericytochromatia bacterium | reverse complement strand
GCAACCGTGCGCAGGTGCAGGCGATCTCTGGCGTGGCCTCCTTCGCCCGCCAGCTGTACATCCGCAAGGAGGCGCGCAACGAGCACCTGCTGGCAGCCCTGTCGCATTACGCCCCGGAGGACCAGCGTGCTTTGCTGGTGCGGGTCTGCGAGTTTTTGAGCCACAGCCACTTCGGGAAAGCACGCTGAAGACCAGTACACCGATGCGCGGAAACCGAACGAGGGGCCGTTCAGGTCGTCAAGTTCACCATCCCAAGGACCAGCCCATCGCATTGAAAAGGCAAAGTCAACGGAGCCTTCGAATCAATCGGTTGCCACTATCGGCCACGTAGAGCGTGCCGGAAACATCGATGCCGATACCGGCAAGGTTGTTGAAGCGAGCCACCGCCCCGATGCCATCGGCGAATCCCACCGGCGTTCCACCGGCCAACGTGGAGACGGTCCCATCAGGTTGAATCCGTCGGATCCTGGAGGGGTCATAGTCTGCCACATAGACGACACCCGATGCATCCACCGCTATGTCGCTCAAGTTCTTGAAACTCGCCGCCACGCCCACGCCGTCACTCGCCCCCCAACTGCCCGAGCCCGCCAGGGTACTTACCAGGCCAGAAGGCGACACCTTTCGCACCCGAGAGCTTTCAGCCACATAAAGAGTGCCCGAGGCATCGAAGGCCAACCCACTCGGGCTACTGAAGCCCGCCGACGCGCCCTGACCATCGGCATGAGTGGAACTTCCCGAACCCGCAAAGGTCGTGACCAGCCCATCCGGGCTGACCTTCCGGATTCGATAATTGGACCGGTCGGCGACGTAGACTGTGCCGGAAGCATCCACGGCGACGCCGTATGGAGAACTGAAGCGGGCCGCACTGCCCTGCCCCTCAGCGAACCCGTTAGAGGAACCGGCCAGCGTTGTGACGACACCCGCTGGCGTCACCTTCCGGATGCGGTTGTTGTTGGCATCCGAGACAAAGAGGTTCCCTGCGGAATCGAGCGCGATCCGAAATGCCAAGGCGAATTGGGCCGCACTGCCCGTGCCGTCATTCGTTCCAGGTCCTCCCCCCGCCAACGCACGAAGCGTCCCGTCCGGGTTGAGGATCCGGATGCGATTGGCTTCTGACACGTAAAGTGCCCCGGAGGCATCCACCGCCACGTCCGTGGGGCTCCCGAACTGTTCCACTTTGCTATTGCCATCGGCAAAACCTGCGAAACCTGAGCCCGCTACGCTGGTCACGCTGGTGTCTGGAGCCATCTTGCGAATCCGATGACTGCCTCTGTCTGCCACGAACACAGCCCCGGAGTCGTCAACGGCCAAGCCCCTGGGTTCAGAGAACTGTGCGGACAGGCCTGCCCCATCAAGCGCCGTACTCCCACCTGAACCCGCGACAGTCGTCACAAGCCCGGTCGGGCTGATGCGCCGAATTAGACGGGCCTGTGAATCGGCGACAAAGAGCGTGCCCGAAGCGTTGACAGCAATTCCCCAGGGAAATTCAAAGCGCGCAAAGGGTCCCGAGCCGTCGATATTCCCCGGCTCGCCGTCACCCGCCAGCGTCGTGACGGTACCGTCGGGTTGCACCTTGCGCACCCGGCGGCCACCGATCTCCGTGACATAGATGACACCGGAAGCATCGAGAGCCAGCTGATAAGGGCTATTGAATCGAGCGGCGGTAGAGACGGCATCCGCAAAACCTGCCGTCCCATCGCCCGCCACGGTCGACACAGTTCCTGCCGTGGAGAGACGTCGGACACAATGATTTTCCCCGTCGGCCACGTACAACGTTCCACTGGCATCCACTGCCACGCCGGAAGGACTGTTAAACTTGGCCAGATGGGCTGGGCCGTCTTCAAATCCCGCCTCACCCGTTCCCGCCACCGTATCGACAAAGCCGTCCGTTGAAATCTTACGGATGCGATGGTTGCCCGTGTCGGCCACGTAAAGATTACCCGCGGCGTCAAAGGCCAAACCTCTGGGGCCTGAAAAGCGGGCGGCCCGCCCGTAGGCGTTGATGTAACCAGCGCTGCCACTCCCAGCAACGGTCACGAGGACCCCATCTTCGTTGAGCAGCCGGATGGCGCTGTTGCCGGCATCCGCAATGTAAAGCAAGCCACCGGGCCCCACCGCGACGGCATCAGGATAACTCAATCTTGCAGGCGGGCCATCCTCGGGGATACTGGAGACAACGGCCGCTCCTAAGGCATCTGGAGGAGCGAGGAGGGGAGCGTGATGGACATCTGAGAAGCCATCGAGGCTCAGGATGTTCGGACCAGCGTGCAGCGTCAAGCCCGTCCGTTCGAAGCTGCGCACCGACAACTGCCCCCCTTCGGGCGTGGGGCGCTGCAACTGCAGGCTTAGGGTATAACCGGGACCTGGCGGGACACTCGGAAATTCCAGTGCGCTACCGCGCGCAGCCTCGCTCGACAGCGTGTCCCCTCCAGGGCGCGACAGAGTCGCCGTGACCCTTCGCCAGTCGGGTTCCTGGAGATAACTCAGACGATAGGTGGCGGGGGTTCCGGAGAGTAGCACGCGCAAGGAAGCCCAATGTGGCCCGATTGGCAGGCTGGTTGGAGCCATACAGCCCCACAGCGTGAGCGTCAGACACAGCAGTGGACGCAACCACGCCATCACTGAACGCACCCGTTCTCTGCGGATCGGCCGATCTCCCATATCGCGCTACCTCCGAGTTCCTGCGCTCAATCTGTCACATCGAGCTGGATCACCTGCGCCCAACCCACTGCGCCCTCGTAACCCACGCCCAGAATCAGCTGGCCGGCAGGCGTGGCAGCCGCGCCGACGTGTGAGAGATCCAGGAACAGGCAAGCCGGGCGCGGAACCGAAATTTTGGCTTGCAAGGCGTCGAGCGTTGGAGTCGTGGATGCCACATAGTCAGCCGAGGCGGCGCCCGCGATCCCGGTGCCTGCTATCGCAATGGGCGTCTGCCCTGGCTCCAGACGCCCCTGGGCATCCACGGGGAACCGCCACAAGCGCGCATCTCCGGCCACGGTCGCCGAGAGGGCGAACAGCGTGCCTTGCTGATTGGTCACCAACCCTTGAATGCGTTGCCCATTGCGTTCCAGTACTGGGGTGGCCAAATCCAGTACCGGAGCCGTCCGGGCACCGGTGACGCGGTGAACCCGCCCTGTCGAGGTCCCGACCCACAACAGGTTTCTTTCGGAGTCGAGTGCCAGCGCACATGCACCTGGCATATTCGCCACCAGGTGGGCCGTTCGGTCGCTGGCCAGTCGCCAGACCCGACCGCCATCCCGATCAGCCACAAACAGATTGCCATAACGGTCCCCCGCTAGTGCCACGGGCGCATCGAGATACATACTGGCCGCCGTGGTCGGTGAACTGGTCACGAGACCACCACCCGCAAACGTACTGACGATTCCCCCTGGGCGGAACAATCGAACCCTGCGATTGCCCGTATCACAGACCAGCAACGCCCCACTCCGCGAATCAAGGAACAGGCCAGACGGACTGGAAAAACGACTTGCAGTCGCCGCCACCTGGTCGACAAAGCCCGCCAGACCCTGGCTGCTACCTCCGATGCGCTCCGCGTTCCCTCCAATGACACGGCGGACCTGATGGTAAAATGGGTCGGCGATATACAGCGCACCGTCAGGCGCACGCACCACTCCGCTGATGGCCCGGAGCGACGTGGTCCAGAGCCCCCCGCCTCCGGGACCGACAGGCCCAGCCTCCCCCGCCAACCGAGTCAACCTGTAGGGATGGGAGAGCAGCACGCTCAGGCTCAGGGTACCCGTCGCGCCGACCACCGCGGTCGTCGCCACGGGGTTGGCCACTACCGGTGTCGTGCCGCTGGCGTTACTGGCGCCCGACGAGGCCCCGGTGCCACCACCCGACGCCCCGCTGGATCCTCCTGTAGCCGTCGCAACCTGGGTTGCGATCGCAGATGGTGTGGCGCTGGCGGTCTGGGTGGGAAAAGAAGTGCTGGCGACCGCTGTGGCTGTGGCCGTTGACTGAACCATTGGCAGCAGGGTTCCAGGAGCAGGCTTGAGCGCATCGGAGGCAGCCAGAGCAGGCATCTCATCGGGTCCGGTAGCACTGGCCACGAGGTCAGCCTGAGGAGGTGACTGGGCACGTTTGGGTGAGGCGACAGGTAGCACTGCCCTTCCCCCTGTCGGCGACGAGCAAGACAGAAGCAACAGCAAAATCAGACTGACAGTCGCACGCGTCGTGGCTGTGCCCACGTCAGACCCTCCCACCCACACTGCAAGTCGCAGCAGACATACATATTTTCCTGGCCACTGTCAATCCCATACCCCGGTTGTCAAATCGTTGAACCACGCGCCACACCGAGCCTCAACAACTGCCTCCGAGGGCAGGGGAAGGTGAGGTCCTGCCCCATCGCGCGGTTCGCACACCCAGCGAGCGTCGCGATGACTGGACACCACCGCCCATTTCGGAGATATCTTGAGGTGCGCCCCCGGCCCCTCAGGAGAACCCGCCGTGTCCAATCTGTTCAGTCCCCTCCGGGTAGGCGACTTGCTGCTGCCCAACCGCGTGATCATGGCCCCGCTGACCCGCTGCCGGGCCGGCGAAGGCCGCGTGCCGACGGCGCTGATGCGGGAGTATTACGTGCAGCGGGCCTCGGCCGGCCTGATCCTGTCGGAGGCCACGGCGATCGCCCCGATGGGCGTAGGCTATCCCGACACGCCTGGCATCTGGTCGGAGGCTCAGGTTGAGGGTTGGAAGGCCGTCACGGCGGCCGTGCACGCCGCTGGCGGACGCATCATGCTGCAACTCTGGCACGTGGGGCGCGTGTCGCACCCGTTTTACCTGGATGGGGCCCAGCCAGTGGCCCCCAGCGCGATCGCCCTGGAGGGGCGCGTGAAGCTGATGCGCCCGCCGCAGCCCTATCCCTTGCCGCGAGCCCTGGAGCGCACCGAAATTCCGGGCATCGTCGAGGCCTACCGTCAGGGCGCCCGCAACGCGCAGCGGGCCGGATTCGACGGGGTGGAACTGCACGCGGCCAACGGCTACCTGCTCGACCAGTTCCTGCAAGACACCAGCAACCAGCGCACGGACGACTACGGCGGCAGCCTCGAAAATCGCGCCCGGCTCTTGCTGGAAGCCACCGACGCGGCGATCGGGGTCTGGGGGCCCGGGCGGGTCGGGGTACATCTGGCTCCGCGCGGCGACAGCCACGGCATGGGCGACTCGGACCGGGCGACCACCTTCGCGTACGTGGCCCGGGAACTGGGACGTCGCGGCATCGCCTTCCTGTGCGCCCGCGAGCATCAGGGCGCGGACAGCCTCGGCCCCGCCCTCAAGCGCGCCTTCGGCGGTGTGTACATCGCCAATGAAGGCTTCGAGGCGGCGACGGCCGAGGCGGCGATCGCCACCGGGGACGCGGATGCGGTGGCCTTCGGACGCCTGTTCATCGCCAATCCCGACCTGCCCGCACGCCTGCGCGACGGCGCCCCGCTGAATGACCCCGATCCCTCAACCTTCTACACGCCCGGCCCCGCCGGCTACACGGATTACCCCGCGCTGAGCCTGCACTGAGCGGGGCCACGCGGACAGCCATCACTCAGGCGCACCTCGTCTTGGGAACGTCGACGGACTATGCTGGCCCCGACTCCCCCTTCGAGCGGCGGCCTCAGGGCCGCAGGAGGCGTGCATGCGCTGTCACGTGGCACTGGTCGAGGCCGGTCTGGCCAACCCCCTCTACCGGCAGGAGGTCTACACCACCGCCCACTCGCAATTGATGCTGATGACCCTGCAACCGGGGGAAGAAATTGGCCTGGAAAAACACCGCGGCGACCAGTTGCTGGTCTGCCTGGCGGGACAAGGCGCCTTCGTGGTCGAACCTGGGACGAGCGAACAGCCTGACCTCCAGGCAGCGCAAAGCGCGTGCGATGCTCCCCCGGAGTCGAGCGACCTCGCCAGCGACCTGTCGGAATCACCCAGAAGCCAAAACGATGTCCTGGTCTCATCGGAGCAGGGCCATCTGGTGGCCGGGCAGGCGGTGATGGTCCCGGCAGGCTGCCCTCACAACATCATCAACACCGGGAACACCCCCCTGAAGCTTTACACGGTCTATTCACCGCCTCAGCACGCCGCCGGCACCGTGCATCGAACCAAGGCCGACGCCACGGCCGCCGAAGCGTCGGAAGCCACGCAGGCAAGCGAGCGGGCGAAAGCAGCCTCCCGTTGGCGCTCCGAGGCCTCCCACATGCCCGCTGACGTGCCCCTCGGCAGCCTGTTCGGGCGCTGAGCAGGCATCTCCTCAATGGCGGCTGGTGCCAGGTTTCAACTCGGTGGGAGCGGACGCCAAGCGCCCCGACGCCTACATGGCCGCCACGAGCTCGAAGTAGCGCAGAAAGGCCTTGATGCCGCCGGCCGCCATGGGCCAGTCGAAGTTCTCGTTCGGCGCGTGGTAGCCGTGCTCGGGCAGGGAGAGTCCGATGAACATGATCGGGCACCCCAGCACCCGCTGCAGGCTCACCACCGCGCCGATCGAGCCGCCCTCGCGCACGAAGGCGGGGTCCGCCCCGAAGGCGAAGCGCAGCGAGTCGCGCACCGCATCGGCGTAAGGCCCTTCCGCGGAACCCTGGTAGGGTTCCAGCTTGCCGCCGCCTTCCACCACCACGTCCGGATTGTGGGCCGCCACGAAGGCGGTCACGGCGGCCATCACCTCATCCGGCGTGAGGTCGGGCACCAGCCGCATGGAGAGCTTGGCCTCGGCGCGGGGCGGGACGATTGCCTTGACGCCGGGGCCCATGTAGCCGCCCACGATGCCGTGGACCTCGAAGGTCGGGCGGGCCCAGATGGCCTGCGTGACCTCCGCCGGGTCGGTCATGCGCAGGCACTTCAGACCGTGGGCCCGCTGAAATTCCGCCGTCTCGAAGCCGGAGGCCAGAAAGCCCGCCAGTTCAGACTCCGAGACCGGCTTCACGCGCTCGTAGATGTGCGGGATCTTGATGTGGCCCGTGCGCGGATCGTACATATCGACAATCAGCTGACACAGTTCCCCGATCGGGTTGCGGGCCGCGCCGCCGGCGAGACCGCTGTGGACGTCCTTGGTGCCGGTCTCCAGCAACAGCTTGAAGCTGACCATCCCGCGCAAGCCGAGGGGGGCGGCCGGCTTGCCCCGCGCGATCCAGATCGTGTCGGAGACGACCACCGAATCGCAGGCCAGCAGGTCCGCGTGCTCGGCCAGGAACTGGGCGAAGTTCGGGGAGCCGATCTCCTCCTCGAACTCCCAGATGAACTGGATGTTCAGCGGCAGGTCGGCCTCTCGCGCGGCCTTGGCGGCATAAAAGGCGGCCAGGGCCGGGCCCTTGTCATCGGTCGTGCCCCGACCACGGTAGGTATCGCCCTGAATCGCAAAGGCGAACGGGTCGGTTTCCCACTCAGGCTCGGTGGCCGGCTGCACGTCGAGGTGGTTGTAGATGGTCAGCGTGCGGGTCGCCTGGGGATGCCGCATCCAGGCCACCACCACGGGGTAACCGGGCGTCTCGAAGCGACGCGCCTCCACGCCGTGGGCGGCGAAAAAGGCCATGGCCCAGTCGGCCCCACGCCGGATGTCTTGGGCGAAGGCAGGGTCAGGACTGACCGTCGGAATTTCGACGATTTCCTTCAGTTCGCGCTCGTAATCCGGGCGGATACGCGCGGCGTAGGTCTCGGGGTTCAGGCTGAGGGTTTCCAGCACGGTCCGTGGCTCCTTCCTGGGCGCAGGGCAAGCGTGCGCCATCGTAACACGCCCGCCTGCCCCGTTTGGTTCGCAGGCGGAAGCATCCGGCTCACCCGATAGCGGCCGTCGCCCCGTCGTCTTCGCGGGAAACCGGGGGCAGCCCGGCGAGCGCGCGGAGAAAGACGCGCGTGAGGCGCGAGGGCGGCTGACCGGCCCGGCGATCGTCCGCCACCCGGCGCTTGACCTCGCCTTGAAGCCAGCGCAGGTAAATCGGCCTCGGGTGTCGCAACAGATGGGGACCGAGCAAGTCCAGCCAGGCGATCTGCTCCGCTCCGCTCGGGGCGTCCAGGTCCCCCTCCGGGCCCTCGGAGGCGAACAATTGCGGCCAGTGTTGCAGCGTCTCGGCGTGGCAAGGATCGGGGCCTTCACCCGGAACCAGCGCCAGCACGACAAAGTAGCGCCCACGCTCATACACCATCCGTTCGGCCAGCAGGTGCCAGCCCAGCGCCCGGGCCTCGGCCCGCACGCGCGCCACCTCCGTGTTGGGTTGTACCACCAGCCGTTTCACCGCACGCCAGGCCTCCGGGTCGGCCGCCAGGATGGCCAGCACGGTGGCGCCGCCGACTCCGGCGATCGCCACCGCATCGGCCGGATCATCCGCCAGCGGCCCCAGGCCCCAGCCCTTGCGCAGGCGCACCCGCGACTCGCCGAGCCGCGCCAGGGTTCCGGCCGCTGACGCCAGCGGGGGCCCGTGTCGGTCGATGCCGGTCGCGCGCAACGCCTGCCCGCAGCGGACAGCCGCCAGCGGCACGCGCGCATGGTCCGTGCCCACATCGGCCAGATGGTTGACTGGTCCCAGCAAGGCCAAAACCGCCGAGAGTCGTTCGCCGAGGTGAGCGCTCACCGCCGGGCCGCTCTCATCGCGCTGCAAGTCCGCTCTCCAAGGCCCGCCCTGATCAGGCGCGCGCCACGGCCTTGGTCGGCATGCCGCCCAGCCAGGCACTGCGCAGGGCCTGCTGGGCAGCACTTGCCGCCGGATCCGGCACCAGCGCATAGGCCACCTCGCGCGCCAACGTCACATGCGCCGTACGCAGGATGTCGCGTCGGAAGTAGTGGACCTCCACCGTGTCCCCCGCTTCCACGTGCTCGCCCAACTGTGCCAGAACGCCCTCGGTGGCCCGCAAGCCGCCCACGGCCACCAGCACGTCCCCGATCTGCAGACCGGCCGCCTGAGCGGCCCCACCGGCCCGCACGTTCTGCAGGCGCAAACCACCCGCGCCCGGGGCAACCACCACCTGCAGGCTCGGGCGCGGGTCGCGCTCGAGCAGCAACAGGCCGGCCGGGCGCAGAATCGCCTCCCAGTCCCAATCCTCCCGCCCGCGCAGGTGAAGCGCCCAGAAGTCTTCCAGCGACGCGCCGAGCAAGCGTTCAGCCGTGGCACAGACGTCTTCCGGGCGGTAATTGATGCCCGGCGCGCCGAAGTCCTGCCACATGGCGCGCATCACCTCATCCAGCGAGACGGTTCCCTCGGAGCGGGCCCGCAAGGTGAGGTCCAGCGCGACGCCCAGCAGGTAGCCCTTCACGTAATAGTTCAGCGCCCCGTTCCAGCGGTCATCGCCGAAGTGCCATGTCGTCCAGGAGGCCTCCTCCAGGCTCATGTTGCGTCTGCCCGGCATGGCCATAAGTTGCTGCACGTAGCTGGCCACACCGGCCAGGTAGGTGTCCTGGCCGTGCAGGCCCGCCCAGCGCATGATCACGTCGGTGTAGTACTCGGTGAAACCTTCGGCGACCCACAGGGCGGTGGTGTGCGCCTCGCGCGTGTAATCGAACGGACCAAACCCGATCGGGCGCAGACGCTTGACGTTCCAGAGATGGAAAAACTCGTGCGTCGTGATGGTCAGCAGGCCATCCAGCCGCTGCGGGTCGGTGACGGGCCCCGTGATGATGGTGGAGTTGGCGTGTTCGAGACCGTTCAGAAAATCGGCCTCGGTCTCCAGATACATGAACACGTAGCGGTCCAGCGGCGGGCGCCCCCACAGGTCCGAAGCGGCTGTGATGATGCGCCGTAAGGGCGGAATCAGCATGGCCGGGTCCCAGGGGGTCGCCCCCTCGTAGACCACCTCGTAGCGAATCCCGTCGTGGTTGAAATGGGCCATGGCAAACTGGCCACATTGCAGCGGACAATCGATGAACTGCTCGTAGCTAGCAGCCCGGTAGCCGCTCTCGCCCGTGGGTTTCAAGCCTGTCGCCACCCGCCAACCCTCGGGCAGATTGAGCGCCAGCGTCACCGGCCAGTCTTCCTGATGGCCTTTGGGAAAGACGGCCAGCACGCCCGGATTCAGGAAGGCGTGCTCGGCATCCATCTGGCCCTGATGGATCTCCGGCTTGTTCACGTACACCTCATAGCGGATCGTCGCGGCATCGCCCCCGTGATAAACCCGCCAGGTCTGCCAGTCACGTCGCTCGACGCGCAGCGGGTTGCCTTCGGGGCCCTCGGCCTCGAACGCACGGATGTTGCGCGCATTGTCGAAAATCTTGTAGGCCCCGGGCAGCCAGGCCGGCAGCATCATGTCGGCATGCATCTCCCCGTGGGCCGGAAGTTCCAGCTTGACCGACACCAGGTGGGTGTGGGGCAGGGTCAGGTCGAAGGTATAGGCGAGCGTGGGCATGGCTCGATTATACTGCGGAATGCCGCCCGGCGGGCACGCTGGAGGGGCCTCACAACCAGCGCGTCACCTGCCAGCCGCGGGCGGCAAGCGATGCCAGCAATCCTTTTGGCCCGAGCAGGTGCCCCAGGCCGACCGCCGCCACCAGCCGCTGCTGGCGGGCTTGTTCTTCCAGCACCGGCAGCCATCGCCGGTTGCGCGCCCAGAAGACCTGCTCGTAGAAGTCCGGATAGGCGGCCAGGCGATCGGAGGCCAGCAGATCCTGCTCGATCGCCGCCAGGTCGCCTCGGCGGTAGGCATGCTCGATGCGGGCCGCCTCATCGGCCAGGCTGTCCGGCTGATGCAGGGCCTCCCGCAGCTGTTTCAGGTCCTCCGCATCCGAGACGGCATCCAGCGCCTGAAACTGGTCATCGGGGGTTTCGAGGTAACGGGAGACCGCCCCCCCCGCCTCGGCCTCCCGGCGCAGGCAGCTGTCCATCAGACGCCCGGCCTCGGCTTGCGTGGGCACCAGCAGCAACGACACGTACCAGGCCTTGTAGCCCTCCAGGCTGGCGGGCTCCAGGCCCACCGCCCGGGCCTTGCGGGCCAGCGTCGCCCAGTCGGCCGGGCCCAGGGCCCGTTTCAGGGCCTGCGGCTGCTGGTGACGGGTCCAGTGCGCCACCGCAGCGGCCGATACCCGCGCCAGGTCGACTTCCATGGTGAAGCCCTCGGCGCGCCGAAGCAGTTCCACCAGGGGCGGCGGCAGGAACTCCCGCGGGCCGAGCGGCACGTGCATGGTGCCGATCAGGTGGTCGACCTCGCCGGGCGAGGCACCCGGCGCAACCAGGCGCCAGACAAAGGGCGAGACCAGGCTGCCTGGCGGGGTGGCCTCGGCAAGAACCGGCGAGGCCAGCACCAGCACGGCCGAGACACAAGCAAGCAGACGCCTCATGGCGCTCATGCTACCACCTCGAGGCGGCCGCGCGTGCCAGCGGGCACGTCGCGACGCCCCACCGCAAGAAAGCCCCCGGACGGCAAATCTTTCGCCGACAGGGGGCCAGCCTGTTTCGTTGCCGCTCAGGCGTTGTCGCGAATGGCCTCGAGCGTGTCCACAAACATGCGCAGCATCTCGTTCACGACCAGACGGGCCTGCTCCCGACCGTAGGTCGCGCGCCATTCGCGATACAACAACTCGTAACGGTCCAGGCCACGGTCGGCCAGGTCGTAGGCGCGGCGGTCGATCTCGTCGCGGCCCTCCCGCGAGGTCACGCGCTGCACGTCATCCAGGGCATCCTTCAGCGTGCGCAGCATCTGCTCTTCGATCGCATCCTTGGCGCGATCGCCATAGGTGCGCTCCCAGCGGCGTGTCAGATTGAGGTAGTCGCCCAGCGCGCGTTCCGCAATCAGGGCGGAGCGGCGCGCCGCGTGACCATCCTGCAGGGGAAGGCCCTGGGGCAGCGGCAGCTTGCGGGCTTTGGCCGCCTGGGCAGCCAGGACAGACTGGGAGGCCTGCGTCGGATTCGGGCTCAGAGACTGGGATGCCTGGCCGCAGGCTGTCAGGACAAGGCAAGTGGTCAAGCACAGGATGCGCGATTTCATGAGAGTCGTTTTCCTTTATCGGGCGGGTAAAGAACGGACGATGCGTTGAAGTGGGCGCGACGCTCAATCGTCCACGGCAGGATTCGGGCGAATCGGGGTGGGGGTTGGCGGTAGCGGACGGCTGGAGGAGGACTCGGGCCGGTCAAAGGCGGGACGCGACAAGGGCGGCGCCGGGCGGTCGAGGTCGGGACGCGGAGGGGTCGGTCGCGACGAGGGTGGCGCGGGGCGGTCGAGATCCGGACGCGGCGGCGTCGGTCGCGACGAGGGTGGCGCGGGGCGGTCGAGATCCGGACGCGGCGGCGTCGGACGCGACGAAGGTGGCGCCGGGCGATCGAAATCCGGACGCGGCGGACGCGGGCCGGTCGAGGGCGGCGCGGGGCGGTCGAGATCCGGGCGCGGCGGGCGTGGGCCGGTCGAAGGAGGCGCGGGGCGATCGAAATCGGGACGCGGCGGCGCCGGACGGTCCAGGTCAGACTCGATATCGGGCAGGGGCGCATAGATGTAATTGCGGCCCACGACCCGTTCCCGGCTGCTGAATCGCTCCAGGCCATTGGCCAGGTCACGCGGACTCATCCCGAGGCGCTCCCAGAAACCAAGGTCACCATTGCCATTGCGGTCGCGCTGCTGCTCATAGGCTTTGAGCATCTCGTCGGACGTCAGGCGCCCATCGCCATTCAGGTCGGCGCGCCGCCAGGCCTCGACCTCGATGCGGACAAAGCGTTCCACCTCGCGGGTGGTCGCCACCACGTAGTGCTGGGAGACCCGGTTGGTGGTCGTCTCCACGTCGCGCCGCAAGAAGTGATCGCGGCTGACCTCATCGCGTTCGAGGGCTTGATTGCCGTTGCGGTCGTAGCGACGCACCAGCGCCTCACTCTCGCGTTGATAGGCACCGTGATTCTTGAACGAGTCCAACCGCATGGCGTCTCCCTTTTTTACTAGGTTTTCATCTGCTCTTTGCTGATCCTTTACTGAATATCCGCCACGACCGGCACAACTTGCCCGAGCTCACCTTAATGGCAGGTTAAGCGCAGCGCTAAGAAACGCCGACGCTTCCCTCGCTCCAGCCACAGGACTTCAGGGAGCTCAGCCCCAGGGAGCTGTCGCCGAAAAGAGCTTCTGTTCGAGGCACGGGCACTCGGGCTGCCGGGGCGCTGGTGGCCACGCCGCGAAGATCGCCACAGCGGCGGCAGGGCCACATGTGTTCGATGCCGGTTCCAATCCGCTGACGAAGGCGCCATCCCCGGAGAGCGAGCAACGGCCGCGATGATCGCGAAGCGATGGTCAGAGGCTACCGAACTGGAGTCGTAACACTCGGTCGTTTTGTGCACCCATATAAAGGTTCACGGGTGCTCCCCCGCTGTCCAGTTCCAGCGAGAGCCCCCGAGGATTATCGAAATCCGTCGACGTCGCAATGGCCGTGCCGGTTTGGGCTAGCAGCACATAAGAACTGACAGGGGTCTGGCTCACATTCAAGGCCATCAGCTTGTCGTCCTGGTTTGAATTGTTGAACAAGGACACGAAGAGGGTGGGGCCGGCAAGGGCCAGACCGCGTATTTCGAAGCCCGTAAACTGAGCCAGGGTGAGTGGTGCAGTGGCGCCACCATCCCGGACCACCAACACCTCGCCGGATTGGGTTCCATAAAAAATGGTGGGCGATGAGGGGTGGTCATCGACCGCCATCGACCACGCATTGTTGACCGTCACGGTCGCCCCGTTCGCCTGCACGACACGACTGGCGCTTGGATCGGACTGGGGAAAAACGCGCATGGTTTGATTACCACTGCCGTAAGGCACCAGATAGACTCGAGAACTGGTGGCTGCGAGGGCAAAGGTCCCGCCCATATTCACGTTAGTCGGAAGGGTCGTGAAGATACCCGTGGCGGGCGCATTTCCACTTGGCTCGTACCAGTAAATAAACTGTCCCCGATCCCCCCCACTGACATAGACGGTCTGGCTGGCCAGGTTTCGTGTCTGGGTAACGCCCGTGTGATTCTGCGTGAGTCCTAGCCCGAGGTCTGCTTGCGTTTGGGTGCTCAGGTTCAGCTTCTTGAAGTGGGTGTAGTGGGCCACCAGCACGGTGCCGAGGCCACGCAAGAAGGCCACCCCATCCACCCCACTGCCGCCGGTGCCGGGCGTGTTGAATCTCGTCAACTTGGGCAAGAACACAGGGGGTGCCTTGGCCACGATGGAACGGCCGCCCCCGCGCGCGGGCGTCGGCACGAAGTGCTGGGTCACGGCCCCGCCCATCTGAATGGGCGTTGGGATATCACCGAAAACGAGTCCCCCTCCCTGGGTGATGGTCACGCGGTCGAGCGGAAAATCTTCGGCCGTGATGGCCTCGGCATCTTGCCGGGCCGTCAGTTGCTTGGCCATGACGGTCTTGAATTCCGCCTCAACCAACTTGAACAAAGTGTCGAACACGCCGAGGTTGGCGATCGCCGTGCGGAACTTGTCGATGTCGCCGATCTCGCCCTGCGCGCCGACGGCGTTGACCAAGCTTCTGGCCATTTGAGGCTTCCTGGCCAAGGCCGTCTCAAGCTCGGTGGCGGCTTTCTGGGCGGCATCGATGACCTGGTTCAGGTTGGCTACGACCTGCTCGGCGGGCAGCTGGAATTGCAGCTTCAGCACGCCTTCGAAGGCCTTGGAGGCAGCCGTGCTGGCGGCCGTCAGGCGCACCAGGATCGTGACCAGGGTGGCCTGGCCCTGTTTCAGCACGTACTTGGCGCCGGCGCTGGGGGAGCCCCCGATGGCGCGGCCGCGGCTGTCGAACAGGGCGGTGTAGGTCTGGCCGCCGCTGACGGCGACCAGCTTGACCACCTGGTCGGCCGCCAGCTTGGGCAGTTCCAGCTCGAAGGCGCCCTGGGCGTCGGTGCGCAGGGTGGCCCCCGCGCTGCCGCCGCCGGCGTCGGTCCAGGGCTTGAGGGCAATGGCCTTGCCCGTCGCCAGGTCGATGGCGGTCAGGCTGGCATCCGCAATGGGCGTGTCTTGCAGCAAGACGCTGCCCTGCAGACGCACGCGACCATCGACGGCCATCGGCGGCGCGGACGTGGCGACAGGCGCGGCGGGGGCAATGCCAGCGGGCTCGGCGATGCTGGGCACCGCAGCGGGGACGGCCGGCACGGCAGCCGGCGCGCCGGTGAGGTTGATGCCGGCCAGCGGGGTGCTGCAGCCAAGCAGGGCAAGGGCCAGGGCCAGTGATGGCATCAGGCGGGAACGGGTCGAGGTCACGAAATGCGATCCTTTCACGGAAGCAGGGCGACGGCACGCCGGGGGCATCCCCCAGCCGGCTTTGCAGGCCACGTCATATCTGAGTTTACACTCAAACAGCCTGGGCCAGCGGGTGGGTTAAATTCCTCAATGAGCGCGTGGGCCCGGCCGCCGGACGATCGCCCCAAATGGTCCCCCCGAATGGCGATGGGGCGCACGGGGCTTCCGTGGGCGCGGGGCAAGCGGCCAGGGGGCCGCACGGCGCGAGGGCGGGTGCTAGAATCCAGAGACGAGGTGCGACCCATGCGTGGCTACTGGTACATCGCGGCGGAAGACCGAGAGCTCGGAGAGCAGCCCCTGGCCCGGGAAATACTCGGCGATCGCCTGGTGCTCTTCCGCGGCGCCGATGGCAGGCCCACCGCCTTGCTCGACCGCTGCCCGCACCGCGCGGTGGAACTCTCGAAGGGCCGCTGCCGCGACGGCCGCCTGGCCTGCCCCTACCACGGCTGGGAATTCGACGGCAGTGGCGCCTGCGTCGCGATCCCCTCACTCTGCGCCGGGGAGGCGATCCCGGCGGCGGCCCGGACGCCCGCCTACCCCACCCGCGAACAGGATGGTTACATCTGGGTCTACCTGGGCGCGCAGCCCGGCGAGCCGCCGCCCGAAGGGGTGATGCCCTTCGCCTTTCCGCATCGCGGCGAGGCCGGCTGGGCCCATGCGCGCCTGCAGACCAGCATCCCCAACGCGGTCGAAAACGTCATCGAGAACTTCATCGACTGCCCGCACACTGGTTACGTGCACGGGGGGCTGTTCCGCACGCCCGCCAGCCACGGCGCGCGCACGGTGGTGCGGGCCGTGCCGGACGGCGTGGTGATCGAGATCGACGAGGACCAGCAAACCGACAGCTTGCTGGGGCGCCTGCTGGTGCCGCGCGGTGAGACCGTCCGCCACCAGGACCGCTTCTACCTGCCCGCCACGGTGCAGGTGGCCTACCACTTCGGCCCGCGCAAGTCGGTCATCGGCTTCCAGCTCTGCACGCCTGTCAACGCGCATGAAACCAAGGTCTACGTTTACCTGACGTGGAGACTGGGCTGGCTGACACCGCTGCTCAAGCCGTTCATGCCCTGGGTGGGCCAGATCGTGCTTCAACAGGATATGGGCGTGCTGGTCAACCAGGGCGAGGTGCTGCGGCGCGGCGAGACCCGCTTCGTCTCCTGCCCGGCCGACACGGCCAATCTGTGGATCCGTGCCGCGCGGGAACGCGCCGGGCGCGGCGAGGCCCAACCGGCGCGCGAGACCCGGGTGGAGTTTCGCCTGTGAGCGAACCCAGCGCCCGCATTCCCCGCATCGATTTGCACGTGCACCTGGCCGGGCTGGGCGGCGGGGCCCCCGGCTGCCACATCTCGCCGCGCATGGCGCGCTCGCTGGCGTTCAAGGCGCTGGAACGGGTGATCGGCGTCGACACGCGCGATGCGCTGGGCGCCACGGAACACTTTGCGGCCCGCCTGGTGGCCTTTGCCGAGAGTTCCGAGGAAATCGATTACGTGGCCGCCTTCGCCCTAGACGGGGTCTACACCGGCGGCGGCGAACTGGACCTGGCGCAAAGCCACCTGTTCGTGCCCAACGCCTGGACCTTTCAGGTCTGCCGGCGATCGCCCCGGCTGCTGCCCGTCATCTCCGTCAACCCGCAACGCAAGGACGCGCTGACCGAACTGCAGCGCTGGGGGCCGGATGCAGTGGCCCTGAAATGGCTGGGCCCGCTGCAAAAATTCGACCCGACGGCCGCCGCCCACGCCCGCTTTTACGACGCCTTGAAAGAGCTGGGCCTGCCCGTCATCGCCCACTCCGGCTGCGAGCACACCTTTCCCGGCATGGTCCAGCGGCTGGGCAACCCATTGCTCTACGAAACCTTGCTCCAGCGCGGCATTCCGGTGGTGTTCAGCCACTGCGGCACCGGCTCGTGGCTGTTTCCAGGGCACGATTACAGCGCCGAATTTATCCAGCTGCTGGAACGTTACCCGCACGCCTATGGCGACACCTCGGCCTTCGCCTCGCTGGTGCGCCGCAGCCAGATTCGCCGCTTCGCGGCCAGCCGCTACATCGACCGCATCCTCCACGGCTCGGACTGGCCGATTCCCAGTTCGGCGCTGGTCTTCCTGCCCGAACTCGGCTTCAACCGGGTGTTCGGGCTGGAACGCGACCGGCACCCGCTCGACCGCGATGCCCGCACCAAACGGGCCATGGGGCTGCCGGACAGCGTCTTCACAGGCGCCTGGCAACTGCTGGCGCCGCGCATCCAGCACTGGCTGCAGGTCCGCACGTCCTGGCTGAACGGGGCCGCGGGCCCCGGGGGCCTGCTCGCCCGCTGAACGCCCTGCAGCCGCCAGCATTCCCGGTGATTCCTGTTACAATGGTGGTTCGCACCCGTGCGGTGCGCCCGAGCGAGAGGGCTACCCCGTGACCGTCGACGATCTCAAAACCGGCAACCAGGACTGGACCGTTCGCGACAGCGAACAGCTGTACCACATCCTGGACTGGGGCGATCCTTACTTCAAGCTGAATGAGGCCGGGCGCGTGTCGGTCGACCCGTCCGGCGAAGGACGCTACGCGCTCGACCTGTACGACCTCGTCTGCGACATCCAGCGGCGGGGACTCAACATGCCCCTGCTGATTCGCTTCAGCGACATCCTGGCGGACCGCATCCGACGCCTGAACGAGGCCTTCCGCGGCGCCATCGCGGAATACAGTTACCCCAACGAGTACCGCGGCGTGTTCCCGGTCAAGGTCTGCCAGCAGCGCCACGTGGTGGAAGAAATCGTGCGTTACGGCGGCGCCTATCAGTACGGCCTGGAAGCCGGTTCCAAGCCGGAGCTGCTGATCGCGCTGGCCACCCTGAAAACGCCCGGTGCCCTGGTCATCTGCAACGGCTACAAGGATTCCGAATACATCGAAACCGCGCTGCTGGCCCAGCGCTTGGGGCTGACCACGATCGTCGTGATCGAGAAGCTCAACGAGGTGCACCTGGTGCTGGCCGCGGCCAAGAAGCTCGGCATCAAGCCGCTGGTGGGCGTGCGGGCCAAGCTGGCCGCGCGTGGCATTGGCCGCTGGGGTGATTCGGTGGGCGATCGCGCCAAGTTCGGCCTTTCGGCCGCGGAAATCATGGAAGTGGTTGAGACGCTGAAGGCGCATGACATGCTTGACGCCCTGCAACTGCTGCATTTCCACGTGGGCTCGCAGATTTCCAACATCAGCGTGATCAAGAACGCCATGCGCGAGGCCTCACAGTTCTTCGTGCACCTGGCCAAGCTGGGCGCGCCGATGAACTACCTCGACGTGGGCGGTGGTCTCGGGATCGACTACGACGGCTCCAAGACCAACTTCCACGCGTCCAAGAACTACAACATCGAGGAATATGCCGCCGACGTGGTGGGCGGCATCCAGGACGCCTGTGTGGCAGCGGGAGTCACGCCCCCGATCTTGATCTCGGAATCGGGCCGCGCCATTACCTCGCATCAGTCCGTGCTGGTCTTTGACGTGCTGGGCGTGGGCGAGGTGCTGAGCAAGCCCCCGGTCAAGCCGACGGCTGACGACCACCAGATTCTTCACTACCTCTACGACACCTGGGAAGGCATCAGCAAGGGCAACCTGCAGGAGGCCTACCACGATGCCTCGCAGTTCAAGGAAGAGGCGCTCAGCCTGTTCACGCTGGGCTACCTGACGCTGGAGCAGCGCGCGCGCGCCGAGGAGCTCTTCTGGGCTTGCTGCCGGCGCATCCTGCCGCTGCTGCGCACGCTGAAATTCGTGCCGGAGGAACTGGCCGACCTGGAGCAGATGCTGGCCACCACCTATTACTGCAACTTCTCGGTGTTTCAGTCGGCGCCGGACAACTGGGCGATTGACCAGCTGTTCCCGATCATGCCGATTCACCGCCTGAATGAGCGTCCGGAAGCGCGCGGCACGCTGGCGGACCTGACGTGCGACTCCGATGGCAAGATCGACGACTTCATCGACATCCGCGACGTCAAACACGCACTGGAGTTGCACCCCTGGCGCGAGGGCGAGCCGTACTACCTGGGCATGTTCCTGAACGGCGCCTACCAGGAAATCCTGGGCAACCTGCACAACCTCTTCGGCGACACCAACACGGTGCATGTGCACCTGGCTGCCGGTGGGGAAGACAGCTACACGCTGGAGCACGTGGTCAAGGGCGACACCATGCGCGAGGTGCTGCGCTACATGCAGTACGACGACGAGGCCCTGGTCGAAAGCATCCGCAAGGAAACCGAGCGGGCCCTGCGCGACAAGCGCATCACCATCTCGGAACAGCGCCTGCTGCTGCGCCACTACGAGCGGGCCCTGGCCGGCTACACCTACCTCTGGTCGGAAGAATAACGGACCGGTCCTTGCCCCCGTCGAGAGCCGGGCGCCTTACGTTCAGAGGCCATCCAGCATGCGGATGCTGGAATCGCCGTAGGCTGGGTTGACCCACTCACTGAAATACAGACGACGCGCATCCGGGGTGAGCGCCAGGCCACCGACCATGCCGGCCTGGCCAGGCTCTCCGGTGTCCCACGTCAGCGGGGCACCAGCCAGGAAATGTGGCAGCACGGTGGAGACCAGCGGGGGCGAGTGCCCCAATTCGATCGCCTCCAGGCGCAGACGCAAGGGCGGATTGGTGTAACAGGGCACATACAGACGCTGATGCGCCCGGTCGATCGCCAGTCCGCCGTGGTTCGGCAAGAAGCCTGTCGTCAGCAGCTCAGGCGCTGCGCCGCCGTCCTGTAGCCGCCAGACCTGCCCGGAGTAATCCCCCAGGTAAAGCGTGGGTGTCGCGCCTGCCGCGCTGTCGTCGACGGCCACGGCACACGGGCTGTGGGACAAGTGCGGACCGCCGGCAAACTGGATCGTGCCCGAGGCGACGGCGGGGTCGGCCAGGGAAAACCAGCGCAGCACGTGCGTGTGGCTGTTCAGTGCCTTCAGCCAGTACAGCTTGCCCCCGCTGGTGGCCTCGCGTCCGCCTGTCGCCAGGTGTCCCAGCGACTCGCCCGCCTCGATCAGGTCGAAGTTCCCGGCCAAGGGAGCGCTGGGTGTGAAGCGCCAGAGGCCACTGCGATCGCCGTAGTAGAGCACAGCGCTGCCTGGAACCGACGTCAGCCCGTGGGGGAAGCCGGCCGATCCCGGCGGCGCCAGCAGCGGGCCGCGCGTGAAGGCCGTGGCAGGTTGGGAGACCAGATAAAAGCCTCCATTCATATCGCCGACGGCCAGCCCGCCGTCATGAGTCACGGCCAGGGCGGTGTAGCGTCCATCAAAGCGACTGTGCAGGGTCTTGAGGTGCGGTGTCGGACGGGGGGTCGGGGTTGGCGTGGGCGTCGGGCTCGGCGTGGACGTGGGAGAGGGCGTGGGGACGAGCGTGGGCGTGGCAGACGGCGTCGCCGTCAGGGGCGCGACGGAGACGGTCGGCGCCTCAGGGGCGCGGGCATCCGGAATGCGCCGGCCAGCGCCGGAGGAATGGGTCACGCTGTCGGCGGAGCCGAGCGCCCACCCCGGCATGGCCACCGGCCCCGTCGGGCCGTCGAAGGCGAAGCCCCCGCCCGCAAGCGAGAGGGGGGAGAGGGGAAAATCCTCTTCGGTGAGGGGGTCGAGGTCGGGCCGCGCTTCTGGCGTGACGGGACGCAGGGCCAGCAGGTCCAGTCGCACGGCGTGGGAGAGCGCATCGAACAGGCCGAGTTGCGAGACCCCAGCCCGGAAATCGTCGCGTCGAGCAATCTCGCCTTCACGGTTCACCGCTGCGGCCAGCAGAGCCCCCCCTCTTTCGGCGGCCAGCGGGGCACGCGCCATCACGAGGTGGTCGATCGCATCGAGCACCTCCCGGCTGCCCGCCAGTCGGCTCCCCTGCGGGCGTCGGAGTTGCAGCTTGAGCACGCCTTCGAAGGCCTTGTAGGCGGCCGTTCCCGCGGCGTTCAGGTTCAAGCGCCGCTGTCTGACCGGACGGGCGAGCGGGAGCTGGTAGGACTCAAGCCCCCCGGACGAAACCGCCACGGCCGGGGAAAAGACGGCCACCAGACGTCCCAGCTCGCTGTCGAGCACGAGTTTGAACAGTTGCTCATCGTGAAAGACTGGAACCTCGAAGGCAAAGTGACCGTCCCCATCGGTCCGCGGCTCCCCTTCCCTCAGCGCGCCGTCAGCGAGTTCCTCCTGCCAGTTCAGGATCCCCACGGCACGCCCACTGGCCAGGTCTATCACGCGCAAGGTCGCCCCAGCCAGGGCCGTCCGGCCCAAGCGCGCCCGCCCGCTGACCCGCAGCCGCGGCGCCTGCTCCCGGGCCTGGGCCAGCGCGCTCAGGGGCGCCGGACCAGCCGTCGACGCTTGGGCTGGTACGTGCGGCGAAGCCGGCGCGAGCACCTGCCAGGGGAGGACCCCGGCCGCAGGGGTGGCACAACTGGCAGCGAGCAATGCGACCAGCGTCAGCGGCAGCACCTGCCGGTGCTGCTTGAAGCGGCGTCTGGGCGCCTCCGGCGCCGACTCTGGCTGATTCTCGTGCGGCACGTGCAGCGCTCATCCCTGGCAGATGCGGTACCCTGGACCATGGTGCACGGAGTCGGAGGAAGCCGCTGTGTCGAAGATCGTGATCGCCTGCCCCACGTCGGATTTGCCCGGCTCCGAAGCCTTTTACCAGGCGCTTCTGGGAATTGCCCCCGCCCGACGGCTGGACGGAAGCCGCGCGTTCGAAGGGCCGGATTTTTCCCTCATCCTGGAAGCCCAGAGCGCCTCAGTCAGCACCACCGTCGCCGCAGGTCTGAGCTTCGGGCTGCAGCTGGGCGATCGCCAAGCCTTGCAGGCCGCGCGCGAACGCCTGCGCGGCTGCGATGCCACGGTGGTCGAGGAGGTACCCGGGCTGGTGCTGCGCACCTGGGCCCCGGATGGGCGCGCGTGGCGCCTGGAGGCATCGCGCGTAGCACCGCCACAGGGCCCATTGTTTCGCGGCGACGTGGTGATTCAACACGCCTGACAGCCACCGTCCCGTGAGCCCAGCGGAGAAGTGACCGCGGGGAGGATGGGCTGGCCTCGGGATGCCTGGCGGTCTCGCTGCTCAGGTGACCTGACGGTCCACGACTTTCAGACGCTGGTTCTCGCGCCGAATCAGCACCAGCAAGCCAGCCCACAGCAGCAGACTGGCAGGCAGCACGATCGTGTAAAGGTGGTCCAAACCCTTGCCACTGCTGGCCTCCAGAAAAATCCAGGCCACGGCCTTCTGCTCCAGGGCCAGGCCGAGGGCCACGAGGTTGGCCAGATATTCGCGGATCCAGCGGGCATGCACGCGCGGGTTGTGCAAACCAGCGTCGCGAAAGGCCACCAGGCGGGCGTGCGCCCGGTACAGCGTCACCATCAGCAAGGCGACGCCAAGCGCCCCCAGCGGCAGGAACAGCATGCCGAGGGGCACCAGTTGCAACACGAGCGCGCCCATGAACAACCCGGCGTAGGCCCCGTCCAGCCGGTGGACGTAGAGCATCAGCGGCAAAAACGGGGCCGTGGCCAGCACGTAGAGGCCAACGGTCAACAGGGTTGCCGCGGTGGTCGACATCAGGAGGGGCGCTCCGGCTTCAGTTCAGGGTGTAGGCGGGCAACGGGCAGTGAGGAACGCATCCCCCGGGGATGACCCGCAGGCCTTTCATACCCACCGGGCGCGGCAGCCGACAACAGCCCGGCAAGCAGGCCGGCTCCGGTGCCAGCGCCCGCTGCACCTGATTGGCCAGGGCCTGGATGAAGCGTGGGCGCACATCCAGGGCCGGCGCACGACGCCAGCGATGGATTCCGGCCTCCTCGGCCACCTCGCGGTACTCGATATCCAGTTCGAACAGCGTCTCGATGTGGTCGCCCACAAAACTCACGGGTACCACCAGCACGCTGGAGCAGCCCGCGGCGCCAAGGCGACGCAACTCCGTCTCCGTGCCGGGCGTGAGCCAGGCAGCCGGCCCGACCTTGCTTTGCCAGGCCAGCGAATGGGGCCCCTGCCAATTCAGCTCGGCCACCACCGCCTGCACGGTCGCCTGGATGTGACGGGGATAGGGGTCGCCCTTTTGCACGAAGCTGACGGGCAGGCCGTGTGCCGAAAAGAGCAGATGAGGCAAAGGTTCGTCGGCGGTCCGATCGGCCACCGCCTCGCGAATGGTCTCGGCCACGGCCGCGACGTAGTCCGGGTCGACTGGGAAGGCCGGGACATACGTGACCGGCCAGTCCTGCATACCGAGCGCTTTGAGCTGGCGCGCCAGCTCGCCATAGCTGGAGCCGATCGTGGCAAAGGAATAGTGGGGGTACATCGCCAGGGTCACGATCCGGGCCGGACCGCCCTCGCGAATCGCCATCAGGGCCGTGCGCGTGTCGGGCCGGGTGTAACGCATGGCGTAGTGAACCTCGAAATCGAGCCCTCGCTCCGCCAGCGCACGCTGAAGGGCGGCGCCTTGCTCGTAGGTGGTCGGGACGAGCGGCGAGCCCCCGCCAATCTGCCCGTACTGCCTGGCCGTCTTGGTCCAGCGCAGGCCGCTGATCAGGTCGGCGAAGGCCTCCCGCACGATCGGGGGGCCCGGAATCGGGATCACATCCGGATCCCGGAACAGCTCGAACAGGAAAGGTTCGACCTCACCCGCGCGCTGCGGGCCACCAAAATTCAAAATCAACAGGACCTGACGCATCCCGCCATGATACCGCGTCAGCGCACCGGTGCGGAAAGGTCCGGCTCGATCAGGTGGATGTCGTCGAGCAACAGGCCCTTGGTGGGCGCGGTTCTCACCTGCAGGCGGGCCCTGAAGCGAAGATAAAGGCCCGACCCCCGAAACGGCGTGAGGTCTGCGAACAGGGTCGAAACGAAGCGATGGCGGGCCGTGGTCGGCTCGCCGATCGGCTGCCAGACCTTGCCGTCAGGGCTCACCTCTGCCTGGGTCGCGAGGGCCTCCGCAGGCTCGGCCTCGCCGCGCACGTCAAAGAACAGATGCGGCCGATTGGCCTTGGCGAGGTCGATGGGGGCTTTGGTGGTGAGGAAGGCCTCCCCCACTACCTCCCGATAGGGAGTCCATTCCGGGGTGCCCAGCAGCATCGTCCAGGCCCCCCCACAGGTGAAGGCATTCAGGCGCGTCCAGCCAACGCCGCCGCTCCCACCTGACAGGTTCCAGCGGTCCAGCCCTTTCTCGAAGTCCTCATAGAAGATGAAGCTGCCCTGTCGCGGCACCGTGAGACGCGGCGCGGACGGCAGCGGCATCGGGGTCGGTGGGGGCGGCAGGGTGGG
>JAYKJB010000043.1 GCA_035285325.1 Candidatus Sericytochromatia bacterium | reverse complement strand
GTGGCGGACAGCAATTACCTGTACGTGGCTGAAGGCGGCAATGGCACCCAGGGCGGGCGCGTCCGACGCTTCGAACTGACGGACGTCAACGCCAGCGCCACCTTGATCGCTGGTCTTCACTGGCCAGCGGCGATCGCGCTGGATTCCACGGACCTCTACGTGGCCGACCTCGGTCGCGGCTACGACGGCACGATCCAGCGCGTGCAGAACGCCAGTTTGGCAACGCCGGGCGCCAGAAAGGTGCTGGCCACCGGGCAGCATTTCCCCAACAGCCTGACCATTCCGCCGGCTTCCTCGGTGGCCTCCAGCACGGTCTTCTTCAGGACGGAAGAGGATGGTGAGACCAGCCTGCGCACGGTGTCGAAGTTCGGGGGCAAGGTGGGCGTGTTTGCGGGGCTGGCCAGCAACGTCCATCCCCATCTGGTGACCGACAACAACCACCTGTATGTCCTCGCCACCCCGCTGGATAGCCGCGGTTTCTGGGGAACCAGCTTCAGTTCGGGAGCACCAGGGGTCAACGTGTTGGGCTTCCCCCTCGACGGGCAACCCGCGGAGCTGGTGACGCGATTTTCGAGCGATGCCAATCCCCGGGGGCTGGCGCTGAAAAACGACCAGCTCTTTATCTCGTTTCCGGCCGGCGTGAAAAAGGTCGACGTGTCCGCCCCGTCCGGCTGAGTCGTGGCGGGGTGTTCTGGGAGGTGCATGCCCGCGCGGGGCATTTTTGCCTGAGCGTCGCCCTCAGGCCGGCGCCACCTCGTAACTCACCAGATTGCGCTCTGTGCGACTGAACTCGATGCCCACCATGGATACGCTCAGGCCCGGTGCGAGATACTTCTCGGCGTAGCCCCGCGCTTGCAGTTGCGCCAGAGCCCGGCCTTCCGGCCCTCCCTCCACGACCTTGAACTCGAACAGGTAAACGCGCTCGCCCAGCCGCAGCGCGAGGTCGATGCGGCCTTTGTTGGTGGCATCTTCGACGCGCACCTCATAACCCAAAGCGGTCAGGTAGCTATAGAAAACGCTGGCATAAAAGCCTTCGAACTGAGCCAGCGGGTTGCTGCGATACCAGTCGTGGGGGATGCCGGCGAACAGGGTGTGCAATACCGCGCGCATGCCTTCGTGATCGCCCGCGGCCAGGTATCCCGGCAGGCGACTGCGAGCGTCGCTGCTGACGTCGCCCGGCACGCCGTAGCCGTGGAGTAAGCTGACGTTCAGGGCCGCCTCGACTTCACGGTTCGGGTAGCCCAGTGTATAGAACCACTGCCCGTCGCCGAGTTCTCGTACCGCCCGGATGCTCAGGTAGCCGGCCTGCCACAGCAGGGCTGCCGGCTCGATGTGGTCCACCTCGAACGCATCGAGCAATTCCTGCGAGGAGGTGAATTGACTGAGGTCGGGCGTGAAGAAGCGGCGCTGGGCCAGCAGGTTCACCAGGAAGCTCGGGGTGCCTGTTTCGAACCAATAGGAACGGAATTCGCGCTTCTGGAACAGCAGGAGCAGGTCGAAAGGGTTATACACCGCGTCACCGCGCCAGTTGTAGCCGTTGTACCAGCGGCGGATACGCTCCCGGTCGAGGCCCGACAGCTCCGGCGCAAAGACGGTGTCCACATCTTCGTCGGTATATCCACAGATGGCTGAGTAGGCAGGGTCGACGGTGATGTCATTCAGGTTGTTCAGACCCGAGAACAGGCTGACCTTCGAGAACTTGCTCACGCCGGTGATGAAGACAAAGCGCAGGTGGGCTTCCGCGTCTTTTAGCACGCCGTACAGGTCACGCAGGGCCTCGCGCATCGCGAGCGCACGTTCCGGTTCGGTCAGGTTGTCGAGGATGGGTTTATCGTACTCGTCCACCAGCACCACCACCTGTCGGCCGGTGCGGTCGTGTAGCGTTTCGATCAGGTCAGCCAGGCGCGATGCGGCGTCGGGAAAGGCGCGTGTCACGCCGTGCTCGTACTCGAGGCGAGACAGCAGCTTGTGCATGAACGCGGCCAGATCCTCGGCGGTTTTGATCACGCGACTGCCGAAGCTGAGGCGCAGCACGGGATGGGTCTGCGACCAGTCCCAGTGCTGATCGGCGTGCAGGCCGACAAAACGCTCGCGCTTGCCCTCGAACAGTTCCTTGAGCGTGTCAAGAAAGAGACTCTTGCCGAAGCGGCGGGGGCGAGACAGGAAGTAATGGCTGCCCTCTGCGATCAGGCGCAGCGCGTGCGGCGTCTTGTCGACATAATAGGCGTTCCGCTCTCGAAGGGTGGCGAAGGTCTGAATACCGATGGGCAAAAGCTTGCGGCGCACGGAGCCTCCACGGGCATTTTGGCGCAGGGACCTCTGCCTGTTTCGGTCGGACAGGGGTCCCACGACGCCGAGTGAGAGCGAGCCCCTTATTTCGTATAGACGCGCAGCACGCCGTACTTGTAGCCGGTCGTCTCAGGCGACTGATCGTGCGGGAACTCGGCCCACAACCAGCCTTCCTGATCGGGTTCGGCGAAGACCATGCGCAGCGTGCCAAAGCTGCCGGCCTTGTTGCTCAGCAGCAGGTTGACCATGCCCTTGGACTCGATCGTGGCCACGTAGGACTGTCCCGCGGCCAGCTCCACCGGGGGCTCGAACACGACCGGGCTGAACAGGTTGCCCAGGCCGAACGGCCGGATCTGATTGGCCGGCAGCACCACGGCGCGCAGCGGCGAACCGGTGGGGTCACCCTCGGGGCCGGCCTGGTAGACGGCCACGGTGCAGTCCTGCGGCGGGGTGGACTCGAACTGGCTGACGGAGAAGGCCAGGCCGGTCAGGGCGCCAGCCGCTTTCAGCTTGAAGGCCTGGGCGCACTTCACGTTGTAGGTCTTGTCGTTCATCGGCTGGAGGCCAAAGGGGGTGGTGCGGGGGGTGCCGCCGGGGAAGGCGATTTCCTCGGCCACCTGGCCGGGCACGGTGGGGCCGCCCACCGTGGCGTTCTGCGAGGGGCCCAGCGTGCCTGCGCCGGCCGCCGGAGCGGGGGCACCGCCGGTGGTCTGGTTGCCCGACGGTGCGTTCGCATTGCCTCCGGGGGCGGTAGGGTTGGTCGCAGGGGTCGGGGCGGGGGCTGGGGCCGCCAAGGCCTGCAGGGCAATCTCGCCCAGGTCCGTGACGGCGTCGGCAGCGGTCGCGGCATCGGGCGCCGCCACCGTGCGGCTTTCGCTGCGCAGCACGTGGGTGGGGTGGAACACCACCATCGTGTAGGCGCCGGCCGGCACGTTCACCAGCTCGAAACGCCCCTGGTCGTCGGCCAGGGCGGACAGGCTGACCGGGCCGCGAAGGGAAATGGCCGCGCCGGGCAGGGCCTTGCCGTCGCCGCCGCGGATGGCGCCTTTCAGGCGGGCGGGGCGTTCGGCCGGGCTGGCGGGTTGCAGGTCCAGGTCCAGGTTGGCGGTCTTGCCGGCCTTCACTTCGACCAGCTTGGTGAACGGCTTGTATCCCGGCAGGGCGGCCGTGATGTTGTAGGCCCCTTCGGCCAGGTTGGCGAAGGCGAAGGCCCCGTTTTCCTTGGCCTTGGCCACCATGGTGGTGCCGGCCACGAACACGTCGGCGCCCAGCAATCCCTCACTCTTGCCCTCGCGCGAGACCAGGCCCGTCAGGCTGCCCGTCTGCCGCAGCACCATGCTCTTCAGGTCAGCCGTTTGCTCGGGCGCGGCCAGTTCGACCCGGTTGCGCACCTTGAGCAGCTTGGCATCGACGGTTTTTTCGGCCACCACGTGATGTTCGCCCACCGGCACGCCCGACAGTTCGAACTCGCCGTTCGCATTGGTTTTGGTCTTCAGGTTGGGCAGGTCGTCGAGGTAGACGTCCGCGCCATCCATGCCGCCGGTCTGCTGGAGGCCATAGTCGATGCCGTTGAAGGTCACGGTGCCCTTGACCTTGCCGCCGCCTTGCGAGGCCGGGGCGGTGGCCGCGGCCGGGGTGACCGGCTGCGTCGTCGTGGCCGGGCAGCCTGCCACGGCCAGCGCCAGCAAGAGCAGCCCCAACCGTTGAGTCAGGCGGGCGTCGGACAGGGGGCGAGCGGCGCGGCGGTGAGGGGTCATGGATCCTCCGAGAGTAGGCACAGTCGCCCCATTGTAAGCTGGAAAAAACGCCGGCGCTAGCCATCTTCTTCTGCGCCCGCAGGCGCTGCGCGTGTCGGGTCGATGGCTGGGGATGCCCTGCGAGGGGCCTCGGGCCCTCGCAGGCGCTCTCACTGAGGGGTGGGTGGCCAGGCCCGGTTACACGCCCTCCTTCGTCTGGTATAAGGAGGCCATCCCGAAGTCTCGCCGAGGCGGTGTTAATCCCGGCGTCGCACGTCTTGGCAAGCGGCCCCCAAACTGGAGAAGGTCATCATGCTGTCATCTCGTCATCACCTGCCGCGTCGCCCCGGTTTCACCCTGGTGGAGGTGGCGCTCGCCGTGGCCGTCGGCCTGATCGTGATCGGCGGGGCGGTGGTGGGTTACAACGCGGTCAAGGACAACGCCAACAACGC
>JAYKJB010000042.1 GCA_035285325.1 Candidatus Sericytochromatia bacterium | reverse complement strand
AGGTGCCGCCGGTCAGGAAGACGTCGGCGCCTTCGGGGGTGTCACCGGCCTTGGCGTCCTTGAGTTCGATCAGGCCCTGGATCGAGCCGGTGCGACGGGTCACCAGGCTGGCGGCATCGACGATCGGAGGGTCCTGGGCCAATGGCACCATGACCGGGGTCGGGGAAACCACCTTGGTCACGCCGCCCTTGCCGTCCGGCACGGCCGCTTCGAGGGTGTATTCCGCGCCGCCCTTGACCACCACGGCAAAACTGCCGTCAGGGCCCACTTCCACTTCCTTGGTGTCGATGTCGCTGCGGGCCGTGACCTTGCCGCCCCTGGCAGCTGCCTGCGACAGACGGTAATTGCGTCCGCCGGCGGCGATCAGGGCGCCGCCGTCCACGCCGACCAGACCGGCGCCGTCGGCCCCGACCTGGACCAGGCCCTTGATCGTGCCCATGCCGGCCGGCACGCTCGCGCCGGCCATCCCGGCCGGGCCCACGCCGCCGCCGGCGGTCTGGGACGGTGCGCCGCCCTGGCAGGCGGCCAGCACCAGCGCCAGGGTCAGGACCAGGGGACGACGTAAAACTGCTCGATGCACGCTTGTTTTCCTCATCGCGAGGCGCGCCAGCGCGCGCCTGGGTATCGCCGGGGGCAGGGGCCGCCCGTCGGTCGGCCCAGGGGCTTGTACCCGACTCCGATTGTTTCGCTCGGGTGGTTTTCGGCCTCGCGGATGGCCCTGGATGCTGCAAAAGGTGGCGCTGGAAACCTTTCAAGGCGGCTCCGCTGGTGACATAAAAAAATGCCTCCGTCGTCGATAGGGCATCTGGTGGGTTGGGTAAACGAGCAGGGTGCAGGCAAGGGGAGGCAGGGAGAGCATGCGGCTTGGCCATCCAAAAGGCGTTCGGGCGGGAGCCCTGGCGGTGGCCGTGGCCCTGACGGCCTGCCAGCTGACGCCCTTTGCCGGGACCAGCCCCACCAGCAAGGTCATCGGGGCGGCCCTCAAGCCGCTGAATCTGACGGCCTCGACCAGGGGCCTGGCGGGATCCGCTAGCCTGGGCACCGCCCCGTTCAGCAATGCCGCCGTGCAGGTCCGGCGCATCGACGACGATCGCCTGCTCGGCACGGCCACCACCGGGCCGGACGGCGCCTTTCAGGCCACGCTCGACCCGCTGCCGGAGCCCGGTACCCCGCTGCGCGTGTCGGCCACGCGCGACGGGCGGACGCTCTCGGCGCTGGCCTTCGCGGGTCAGCAGCAGAAGCAAGCCTATCGACTGGCACAAACGTCCGCCGCGGGAGCCTTCGTGGCGCTCAACCCGGCCACCACCCTGGCCCTGGCCGCTTTCCTCAAGCGCATCAAGGCCCTGTCGGCCCAGTTGACCTTGCCGCAGACCAAGACGATCGCCCTGAACGCCCTGCCCTTCCTGCTGGAGGCCTACGAAAAGGCCAAGCTGGCGGCCGAGCAAACCCTGGTCAAGCTGGTGGCCTCGGCAGCCGGGGCACCGGGGGCAGGACCAGGAGGGGCCGCTGGGCCGGGGGCAGCGGGCAGTTTGCCGGATCTGGGCGACCTGTCGCCCCTGGCGGCCAAGGTGCTGGAACGCTTCCTCGATCAGTTGTTGACGGCCGTCAAACCGGAGGGCGAGATCACCCTGCCGCCCGACATCGTCACCGCCATCGCGGCGCCGGATTCGCCCCTGCGCCAGGTGGCCGAAACGGTCCTGACCCTGTTGAACGAGGCCGCCCAGGTCGCGGCCGTCGAGGCCCAGCAGAGCCCGCCGCCCTCGCTGGCGCCGGGTGACTGGGTGCAGGAACTGCCCGCCGCCTCGGGCACGCTGCTGAGTCCCGACCCGCTGGCCTCGGCCTCGGGAACCCTGGCGCCCGAAGCCTCGCCGAGCCCCGCTGCCAGCGCGACGGCGGCTCCGGCCTCGCCCACTCCGACGCCCACCGCCACGGCGAGTGTGAGTTCGGGCAGCAGCAGCAGCGTGCGGCCGTCTCCCACGGTGCCGCCGGCAGGCTTCTTCGTGGACCTCACCTCAGCGGTGCGGCACCTCTTTTATTCGGCCACGCCGCTGGCGATCCCGCTGTCGGCCCGGCCGGCGCGCTTTGTCTTCAACGGCACCTCGGAAAGTGGGCTGGTCTACCTCGACACCAACACCGCCGCCACCCCCAGCTTCGACGCGAGCCCGGCCAGCTACAGTGCCTATCCTCTGAACAACCACGTGCGTGGCATCCCGCGCGACGATATCGGGAATCCGCTGGCCACCGAGGCCGCCCATCGCCTGGTGGCCGCCAGCGGCAGCGTCTACATCGCAGATGCGAATCAGGTCCGGACCTTCGTACCGGGCAACGCGACCAGTCTGTTCATTGGGGGGCTCGACAAGGTCACGGACCTGGCCGCGGACGCATCGTATCTGTACGTGGCCGAGGGCGGCAGCGGCACGCAAGGGGGACGGGTGCGGCGTTATGCCCTCGGCAACCCCGATGCCAGCGCGACCCTGTGCAAGGGGCTGCGCTGGCCCACGGCGATCGCCGTGAACGCGACGCACCTGTATGTCACCGATTATGGCAGCGGCCACGACGGTTCGGTGCAGCGGGTGCGTCTGGCTGACCAGACCCGCCAGGTGCTCGCCAGTGGCCAGCCGTATCCCGTCAGCCTGGCGGTGGCCTCCGACACGGCTTTCTTCACCACCGACAGCAACGGCGCCACCAGCCTGCGAGCAGTCTCCGCGCCGGGGGGGCAGGTGCGAGAATTCGCCGATCTGGGCAGCACCGTGCATCCCTTGTTGCTGGCGGACACCACCGCGCTGTACGTCGTGACCACGCCCAAGGACACGGGCGGCGACTGGGGCACCTCCCGCAGCTCGCTCTCGGCGCCCGTTCACCTCCTGCGCATCCCCGCCACCGGGGGGGCGCCCGAACTGCTGCATCGCTTTGCCAACCACACCGGTCCGCTGGGTCTGCACCAGCTGGGATCGTCGGTTTACGTCTCCTTCCC
>JAYKJB010000041.1 GCA_035285325.1 Candidatus Sericytochromatia bacterium | reverse complement strand
CGGCGCCCGTTCACCTCCTGCGCATCCCCGCCACCGGGGGGGCGCCCGAACTGCTGCATCGCTTTGCCAACCACACCGGTCCGCTGGGTCTGCACCAGCTGGGATCGTCGGTTTACGTCTCCTTCCCGAATTTCGGCATCAAAAAGGTCACCCCATGACGCGGAGCCCACGCATGAAGAAGCCCTCGATGACCCTGCGCTGCGCCCACCTGCTGATGCTGCCGGCACTCTTGCTGGCGGCCTGTAGCGGCGCGCCGCTGCCCACGCCTGTGCGCCTGTCCGACCCGGCCAGGGCCATGGGCACGGTCACGGTCCAGGTGGATGGGGCCGTGATGCAAAAGAAGGCGGCCTACCGCCTGCAGGGCAAGTCGTTTCAGGATCATCAGATCGCCTACCTGCGCCTGCGTGCGCTCGGGGCCGACATGAGCCCGGTCGAGCAGATCATCCCCTGGGCCCCGCCACTGGGACCGATCAGTCTGAGCTTGCAGGTGCCTCAGGGGGCCAACCGGGTCTTCATCCTGTCCGGGCTGAATTTCGCCAAGCAGCCGGTGATCAGTTTCAAAGGCATGGCCAGCGTCACCACGGGCGCCAACACCGTGATGATCCACGCCGGCACCACGCCGGCGGCCGATGCGCTGGAACGTGTCGTGGTGTACGCCCCCAGTGTGGCGCCCAGCGTGAGCCTTTCGGCCCTACAGGGGTTGATTGACGGTGCCGCCGAGTATGATCCGCTCAGCCGCTCCTATGGCCACGAGCTCGGCAAGCTCGACACCGAGGCGATCGCCTCGGCGATCGTCGCCAGTGCGGGCGTGGTGCCGGTTGCCACGGCGGCCTATCGTCTGAGCACCGCTGATAGCCTGGCGGTTGCGGCCGTAGACGCCTTCGGAAACCCCATCATCGGTGACGTTCGTTATATGTTAAGCGACCCGACATCGGCGGCCGTTGTCAGCATGTCGTCGGCGGAGGTCATCTCCCCTGCCGCGCGCGGACGCTGGACCCTGACCGCCTCGCATCCCAAGCACGGCTCGACCAGCGTCGAGGTGCAACTTCCCTACGCCAGCGGCTCGCTGTCCGTCACGCTGACGCCGCACGCCTCCGCCGTGACGTCGGTGGGCACCCAGGACATCCTCTTTACCAGTCAGAAGCAGTCAGGCAGCGGCACGGACGGCAATCTCACCACGGGGCGGTTTTCGGCCTCCAAGGGACGAGGCCATTACGCCGCACCGCTGGCTGCCTTTGGCAATGAGGCCTATGTGGCCGAGGGCACCCGCATCCGCAAGGTCGACCTGACCACGGGCGACATCACGACCCTGGCAGGCAGCGAGGCGAGCGGGACCATCGATGGGACGGGTACGGCAGCTCGGTTCTCGGCGATCGCCGGCCTGGCCTGCGACAGCGCCGGCACCTACCTGTACGTCACGGATGAACATCGCATCCGCCGGATCGTGCGTTCGTCTGGACAGGTGACGACCTATGCGGGTGACCTGGTCTCGGGCAATGTCGACGCCTCGGCGCCCCTGGCCGTGCGCTTCAAGTATCCCAAAGGGCTGGCCATGAACGGTCCCACCCTGTATGTGGCCGACAGTGACAATGGTAAGATTCGGCGGATCAACACCTCGCTCAATGAGGCGGCGACGACGCTCGACATGGCGACCCTGTCTCCGCCGAAGATGCCGCTGGCGTTGGCCGCCAACGGAACCTCACTTTATATCGCCACCAAGGACAACGAGATCTGGCAATATCCGTTCGGGGGGACGCCCGTGCGCTTGTCCGGCGTTGGGAGTTCCCTACCGGGCCACCTGGACGGTCCCGCCAACACGGCGCTGTTCGCCTGGTCGTCGTTGGATGAAAGCCAGCAAGGCACAACGGCTGCCAACGTGAGCCTGGCATTGGCCACTGACACGTTGTACGTCTCGGACCTTTATAACCAGCGCGTGCGACGCATCAGCGGCATCGGTGCCACCCCGATCGTCTCCAGCGTGCTGGGTGACGGCATCGGCGATTTGCTGGAAGGCCAGGACGGCCGGGTATTGATGCCGGCCGGCCTCGCCTGGGCGGGCAGTGACCTGCTGGTCTTCGACAAAGGCAATGCGCGCTTGCGTCGCCTGAACCTCGGCACCAATGTCATCCAGCGCGTGGCCGGGGGCGGGCCTGCGGGCTTCACCCCGGGCCTGCAGGCCGCGGCCTCTTTCCTGTCCCTGCGCTCGCTGGCCTTCGACCGCTCGCGGCGGCGCGCCTTTGCGGTGGAGCCCCTGGCCAATCGGGTGGTCATGCTCGACCTGCTCACCGGGGAATTCCAGGTCGTGGCCGGCACCGGGGACCGCGGCGACCAGGACTCGGTGGCGGGTAATCCCTCGGTTTATCCCACCTTCCGTCTCAGTGCGTCCAGCCGACTGGCCTTCGACGAGGACAGCAACAAGCTTTACTTGTCTGAGCGGAATGGCGGAATCGGCTGGCGAATTCGCCAGCTGAATACCAGCAGCTTGCCGGCCTTCGTCACAACGCTGGCCTCCTCCGGCCTCGAGTCGCCCGACTTCGCTTTGGACGATAGCGCCAACGTGATTTTCACCGCGACCGCCACGCTCGATGTGAGTACCACGACTTCCTCGCTCACTTCTTATACGCCAGATAACCTGGTTCTGCTTGGTGCTCGCGTGCTGGGGGTGACGCATGACCACCTGTACGCGGCGCGTGGTAGCGGAAGCGGCCCTGGCCTCACGTATGACCGGATCGTTCGCTTTTCGCGCACAGGCACCACCGGCATTGCCTCGGAGACCTTGCTGGTCGGGGCGGCGGGCTCCCCTGGTCGGGTGGATGGGGCCTCCGGCACCGCGCGCGTGGCCAACCCCGAGCGGCTGGAACTCGACCCGGCGGGCCACTACCTGTACCTGCAAGAGGGCAATCCGGGCTTGCGGCGCATCAACCTGGTCACGGGGTCAGTCGAGACGGTCTGGAGCACCTCGACCAACTGGGTCCACGGCCTGGGCTTCGACGTCGACGGCACGCTGTTGCTCAACGTGAACGAGGAACGCCTGACGCGCTTGCGCTTCTGAACGGACCGCCTTACCCCTCGCCGCGTGGCGTGGACCGGGTGGGGCGCTGACAGCACCAAAACAATGGGAGGCACACGGAACATGGGGCTAGGCCATCCAGGCGGCGTTCGAGCGGGGACACTGGCTGTCACCGTGGCCTTGAGTGCCTGCAACTTCGGGCCCTCCAGCCCACCCGCGCCCACGACCTCGGTCGCGCCGGCGGCCCGTTCGCCGCTGACGTTGTCGGCGGCCACCGAGTTGCTGGCCGGCAAGGCGACCTCGGGCACAGCCCCGTTCGCTGCGGCCGCCGTGCAGGTGCGCCGCATCGACGACGACCGCCTGCTGGGCACGGCCACCACGGGCAGTGACGGCAGCTTTCAGGTCTTTCTCGATCCGATGCTGAAGGCGGGTACGCCCCTGCGCATCTCGGCCACGAAGGACGGGCGGACGCTGTCGGCGCTGGCCTTCGCGGGGCACCAGCAGAAACAGGCCTATCGGGTGCTGCAGGCGGAGGCCGCCTTCGTGGCGCTGAACCCGGCCACCACACTGGCCCTGGCGGCCTTTCTCAAGCGCATCAAGGCCCTGTCGGCCCAGCTGAGCCTGCCGCAGACCAAGGCGATCTCGCTGAACGCCCTGCCCTTCCTGCTGGAAGCCTATGAAAAGGCCAAGCTGGCGGCCGAGCAAACCCTGGTCAAGCTGGTCGCCTCCGCCGGCGGCGAGTCCGGTGGCGCGCCCGGGGCCGTGGCGGGGCCACCTGACCTGGGCAACCTCTCGCCCGCGGCCGCCAAGGTGCTGGAGCGCTTCCTCGACCAGTTGTTGACGGCGGTCAAGCCCGAGGGTGAGATCGGCCTGCCGCCGGAGGTGATCACGGCGATCGCCGCCCCGGATTCGCCCTTGCGGCAGGTGGCCGAGCAGGTCCTGACCCTGTTGAACGAGGCCGCCCAGGTGGTGGCCGTCGAGACCCAGCAGAGCCCGCTGCCGTCGCTGGCCCCCAACGACTGGGTCGAGACGTTGCCTGTCGCCTCGGAGACGTTGCGCAGCCCTGAGCCGACCCCCTCGGCCTCAGGCAGCCTGTTGCCGCTGGCCTCGCCGACGCCCAGCCCCACGCCCACGCCGACTCCGACGCCCAAGCCCGCCGCGGGTGGCGGCGGTGGGGGTGGCGGCGGGGGTGGTGGAAGTTCGCCGCCCACCACGCCGCCGGCCGGCTTCTGGGTCGACCTCACGGCCCCCTTCCGCAACCTGTTCAAGAGCCCGACGGGGGTATCGCTGCTGCGGTTTGGCGCCCCCTACAACGCGGCCAAGCCGCAGCGTTTCGCCTTCACGGGCACGTTGGACACGAGCCTGGTCTACCTGGATGCCAACCCTGGGGCCACTCCCACGTTCGATGCCAGTCCGCCGGCTTATAGCGGCTACCACCCGCATTACCAGTATGCCCTGGGGATTCCCCGCAATCTTGACGGAGAGGCCCTGGTGGCGTCTGCGGTCCATCGCATCGCGGAGAAGTCCAGCGGCGAGTTCTTTGTGGCCGACGCGAACCACGTCACCAGGGTGATCATGTCAGCGTCCCCGATCATCATCCCCGTCCTCGGAGGTCTCGAACGCGTCACCGATATCGTGGCGGACAGCAATTACCTGTACGTGGCTGAAGGCGGCAATGGCACCCAGGGCGGGCGCGTCCGACGCTTCGAACTGACGGACGTCAACGCCAGCGCCACCTTGATCGCTGGTCTTCACTGGCCAG
>JAYKJB010000040.1 GCA_035285325.1 Candidatus Sericytochromatia bacterium | reverse complement strand
CCTTCACCCGGCAGAACGTGACGCTGGGGGTGGCGGGCGTGACGCTGGCCATCACGCCGAAGATCAATCCAGATGGCTTCATCTCGATGAAGGTGGACCCCTCCATCTCGTTCATTCGCGAGACGGTCCGTGGCGCCACCAATGCGGAGATCCTGGCCACCCTGAAGAGTCAGCGCAAGCTCACCACACCCGAGGTGCGCGTGCGTGGGGGCGAGACCTTGGTCATTGGCGGCTTGAATCAGGAACGCACGACCGAGACGGTTGACAAGATGCCCCTGCTCGGCGACCTGCCCTGGATTGGCAGCGCTTTCCGGCGCACCTCGCTGGAGCGCTCTACCACCGAACTGGTGGTGATGATCACCCCGCACGTGGTGCCTGAGCGCGACGGCGCGCCTCCGTCCCCCGTCCCTGCCTCCAAAGCCGTGGGCTCGGCGCCTGGGAGCATCCCCCCGGCGCTCTGAGGTCAGGGCACTGGGCTGGCGCTGGGTGTGGCGACCGGCGTGGCCGCTGGACTCGCGGTCGGCCCCGCGGAACCCGGGGGCGACGGCACGCCTGATGCGGGGGTGAGGGGACTCAGCGGCGGCAGAATGCCACCACCGGTCACCGTTCCAGGGCCCGGGACCGGACTTGTGCCCGCCCGCGCCTCGGCTTCGATGTTCATTCCGGTCACGAACAACACCGGCACCTTGCGACTGACGGTCAATTCCGCCTGAGCAGCCGGGACCAGGGGATCCAGGTCTTTGGCCGAGAGATCGACCGTGATCGTGCCACGCAGGCCGAACGTGCCGGGCTCGGACGCCTTGAGCTTGATGATCGCAGCCGCGGCGTGCGTGATCGGGATTCGAGGGAGGGCATGCGGGTTGGTGCGCATCCCTGCCTGCACGTCGACCACCTGTTCTGCCGGGGAATCGACGCCCTCCAGTTGCCATTTCACGCGCATCTCGCGCAGGAAGAACATGGGCTGTCGGGTCATTCGCACGCTGCCCGCGGAGGTCCCCCCTGTGCTGGCCGGTTCGCTGGTCATGGCCGCTTCCGGGAACTCCAAGGTCCCGGCGGTGCCGACCACCATGACCGGGTCGGCATAGGCATAGACGTGACAGACGGAGTTATTGACACCGGGGATGTCCCGCGCATAGAGGCCAGGGGTGCGAAAACCCCGCACCGAGGTGGCAAAGGCCTCCACATCGGCCATGGTGGCCGGCTGTCCGACCCATTCTGTGCGAACGAAGGCATCCACGTCTCGAAACTGAAGTTTCGGCAAGCCGCCACTCTGGACGTTGGCGAGCCAGGGGCGGCAGGCGACCAGGGACAGTCCTGCGATGGCCAGCAACAGCGTCGGTCGGAGCGGGGGCAGCGAATGGAGCATCGAGGGCTACCTGGCGAACAAGAGGAAACGGCGCGGTGATACCGATTCATACCCGCGGCCCGCCGTTTAGAATCACCCTTGAAGGGGTACGGGCAGGAAGAGGACCCTTAGGAGTCAGCCCTGTGCGCGTATACGAAGCGGTTTTCAAGGACGTTCACAACCGCTTCGTCAAGGAACGCCTGACCGCGCGCGATGTCAAGGAAGCCCGCACCCAGTTGCGGGAGCGCGGCCAGTTGCCGCTCCAACTGAACGAGGTCTCTCGGCTGACGCTGTGGGTCGAGCGCATGCGCTCGGCGATCGAGCGGGCTGGCCCGTCCCCGGAGGAAAAGGCCCGCCGCAAGGCCCAGGCGGCCAAGAAGCGCACGGAACAGGAAGAGTTCCGCCAGCGCCTCGGCAGCCTGCAGTATTTTGCTTACGAGGCCATCAACGATGACACCCGTGAGGAGGTCGTTGGCACCATCCGCGCTCACGGGCTCAAGGAAGCGCGCCAGATGCTGCGCGAGCAGCGCCTGCTGCCGAAGAGCCTGAAAAAGGACTGGTTTGGGCAGTTCAAGGCCTCCAAGGACGGCGGGCCACAGGTCAAGAAGCAACAGACCTATGAGACTTCGGACGCGGACCGGCTGATCCAGAAGATCTTTCCGCCCAGCGTATCGCAGAAGGATCTGACCCTGATGGCCCAGCAACTGGCGGCCATCACCCAGGCTGGTCTGCCGATCGTTCAGGCCCTGCATCTCCTGCGCGACACCGTCCAGAACAAGTATCTGCAAAAGATCATCACGGAAATGTCGGACCAGATCGCCCAGGGCGTTTCCTTCGGGGAGTGCATCAAGGCCTATCGGGACGTGTTTCCCTCGCTCTTCATCGAACTGGTCGATATGGGGGAAACGACGGGCAACCTGGACGAGAATATGGCGCGCCTGGCCGATTACATGGCCAAGCAGCTGGAACTGCAGCAGAAGGTCAAGGGGGCCATGACCTATCCCTTGATCGTGCTGGGCATTCTGGTGCTGATCGTGGTCGGGTTGATGATCTTCATCGTGCCGACCTTCATGAAGCTGTTCGCCGAGTTCAAGGTCGAACTGCCGCTGGCGACCCAGATGTTGCTGGCCATGAGCTGGTTCGTCACGAACCGCTGGTACACCATCTTTCTGCTGCCCGTCTTTGTTTGGCTGGGCAAGTTGATCGTGCGGACGGCCCTGTTCAAGTACGTCTGGGACAAGATCGAGTTCAAGATCCCGATCTTCGGGCCGTTGAATTACAAGGTGACGCTGACGCATATGTTGAACAACATGGCCATCTCGCTGCGCTCCGGCCTGACCGTGATCCGGGCGCTTGATTCGCTAGAAGAGAACGTGCGCAACCACATGCTCAAGGACAAGGTCACGGAAATCACCGAGAACGTCAAAATGGGCGCGCGTCTGGGGGCCGTCGTCCTGGCGGCTGACATCTTTCCCCCGCTGGTCAATCGCCTGATCGCGGTGGGCGATGAAACCGGTGCCATGGACGACATGTTGTTTCGGGCGTCGAACTACATGGACAACGAGGTGGAGCAATCCGTGAAGGCCCTGACCTCGGCGATCGAGCCGATGATGACGCTGTTTCTGGGGGGCACCGTCATGTTCATCGTGGGCGCCCTGTACTTCCCGCTGATGGGCATCATGGGAGGAGCCAAGCATTGACCCGTTCAAAAACGCCCCTCGGCACCGCCGGTGCGCGCGCCGGCATCTCGCTCGTGGAGGTGTCCCTGGCCATCGTGGTGGGACTGATCGTCGCCTCAGCGAGCGTCTACACCTATCAGCAGGTCCGCGCGAGCGCGCGCCTGAAGGAAGCCCAGATGATCGTCGGCACGGTCCAGTCGAACATCGCCGTCGACAAGTTCCGCCTGGGGCAAGCGCCACCGCTCGCGGCCACGCCCTCCCCCTACGCTTCGGTGTTCGGGGTGTCGCTGAATGTCACCTCCGCTGGGGGGAACTATCACCCGCAAGGTGGCGTCAACACCCTGCCGGCTGACCCTGTGAGCGGTTACTCCACCGTCTTGGCCTTCGACTCACAGGCGTCTCCCGTTCCCCTGGTGGCGGGGGCGCCGACGCCGCAATGGGACAATCCCGTGTTTCTGTCGCCGGGGCCTTCACCCGGCTACGGGAACGGGGGTTGGCTTTACGACCAGACGCAAGGAGCCTTTCGTTTGAATTACTCCAACCAGCAGTATCCGGCGGAGCGGCCCGCTCGATGGTAGGCGTCGGCCTGCGCGCCCGGAATGGTGGTCTGAAGCAGCGCACTGGCAGTGTCCTCTTGACCGCGTTGGTGATCGTGAGTGGCCTGGCGGCCGTGGCAGCCAGCCTGCACCTCATGTTCAAGGGCGAACTCGACCAGAATGTCGAACTGCAACGCATCTCGCTGGCCAAGCTACAAACCCTGTATCTGGCCGAAATGGGGGTGAACCACGTGATGTTTGGCGCCAACCGAGCGGCCAACGTGGCGGCCGCCAATCCTTTCATGCCCTTGGGCGCGGTCGCATCCAGTTCGATCTCGGTCGACTTCACCCAGCACGTGGCCCTGACCCGCGGGGTGGCAGGGGCACAATCCAGTTGTCTGGTCACGCGCACGGGTACCCACGATTTTCGCGTGGACGCCTCGCTGTCGTTGCCGGGCGTAGGCAACTTCACCCGGCGGGTTGATTTCTCGGCGGCTTATGATGCCGGCGGGGTCGGCCAGCCGGCGGCCTGGGAACTTTCGGCGTACAAGGTGTACTGAATGGCACAGGTGGCGCGGCGCCGGCTGCGGGCGCGGAAGGGTTTCACCCTGATCGAGATCACCTTGGCGGTGCTGGTGGTGGCAGGCGGCTTGATGGCCGTGGCGACCTACTTTCGTAATGCCGTCTCCTTGATTGATCCCAAGGGGAACACCGGCGGGGTGCGTCGCTACCTCATGGCGGAACAGATTTTGCGGGCCGAGGCCGAAGGTTTGCGGGTGCTGCAGGACGTGCCCGCGGACGCCGGAGCTTGCCGCCTGGTGGCGCCTCCTGATGATTCGGGCTTCGTGTTGGGGGTCACCCAGCGGCGCGAGACGCCCACCGAGGCCAATGCCGAATTGCTGTATATGGACCTGAGCGTGACCCACCAGAGCCAGACGGTGGCCACGCTGACCATTTCCACCCTGCGCAGAAAGCCGGCTTCGCTTGATGAAAAAATCGGCCTCTGACCTGGCCCGTCCGGGTTTCACCCTGATCGAAGCGGCCCTGGCGGCCGTGCTGGGCAGCAGCATCCTGCTCACCACGTTCTACGCCTTTCGGGAAGGCCAGACCACGGTGCAGATGATCTACCAGGAACTGCTGGTGCAGGACCTGGCGCGCGACATGCAGCAACGCCTCGATGGAGAGTTTCCCGGTCGCCTGTCCGGCGCCACGCCGACATTGGCCATGGACCTGGTCTCCGCGGATGGCAGCGCCGTCGATTTCGGCGTCGGGGGGCTGCACCTGCAGTGGCGGGATGGCCAGGACATTCAGTCCACCACCGGGGGGGCACTCTCGCTGAATGACGGCGTGGCGACGGCGCCTGTGATCGGGGTAGGCGCCCGGGGCATGCTCGACTGGACCAGTTTTGGCTACCAGTCGGTGGCCGGCTCGCACGAACGGGGCGGACTCGAGCGCTGGCTCACCATCTTCATAGATCCGCGAGTGCAGGAGAAACTGCTGCGCATCTGGACCCGCCTGGCCCGCGATACGGGGCTGCCACTCTATGTGCAGGGCGTCTATGCGCCTCGCGTGTTGAACTGGTCGGCCTTGTCGACCATCACGCCGGACTTGGGGGGGGGAGATGATGATGGCGATGGGGTGACCAACGCGAACGACACGTATCCGTGGGATCCGGAACGGAGCACCAACGGTGTCGGCAATTTCTTGCCGCTGACGATCAGCGAGAGTACGGTGGCGCTGGCGACCGTCGGACAGACCATGAACGCCTTCGAGGGCACCGGCTCCGGTAATTTCGGCTGGGTCTCCTGGAACGGGGAGGCCAGTGCCAACGCACTGGCCGGGATGCTCACCAATCCGGCTGCCTATCCCTACAACAACCCCGACAATCCAAGCGATCACAGCCTCGAATTGCTCGATTGGGTGCGAGGCAACACGGGTATCTCGAATTCGGCCAACGTGCGCAACGCACTCGATACCTTCATCGGTAGGGAGTCGGTGGTGCTGGTCTGGAATACCTTTCGGGAGCCGGGCTCCAACCGGGACTACCGTATCTCGGGTTTTGCCCGCGTCACGTTGACGGGCTACGATCTGTCGGGCAAGTCCATCTCGGCTACCTACCTGGGCCCGTGCGATCGCGACGGGAACCTATTGCCCTCCATCGCCGACGGCCGCACGCCCGCGCCGACCACCGCCCCTTCCACGGCGGTGGTCAGCAACCCGACGCCAGCGCCCACCGCGACGCCCACGCCGGCGCCTTCAGCCTCAGCGTCCGCCAGTGCCTCGCCATCACCAAGCCCAAGTGCCTCCGCTGCCGCAAGTCCTTCACCCAGCGCCAGCCCCACCGCCACCCCGACCCCCACGCCGCCCCCCTCCGATACGGTTTACGCCGTACTGGTCAAGGACTCGCTGTTTGCGGGGCAAAGTTCCGGTTATGAGACCGGCGAACTGACCTCCAGCGACTCAAACTGGCGCTGGGCGTGCTGGAATACCGGCGTGGCTGAAGCGGATTGGACGGCGCGTCTGACGCATCCGGGCAATTCGTCCACTTACATCAACCCCTTGAATGCGGGGGATAGCCATCTGGATGTCGGCGACAAGGTGACCAAGCATGACAACCTGGATAACTGGGCCGCCACCGTCGGCGTCGCCATTCAAGATGTCATCACCAACGACCGCACGGTCATCGTCGTGCTGTACAGCAGCATCGACGCCAGCAGCCGAGCAACCATCACCGGCTTCGCCAACGTCAAGTTGCGCGCATATCGCATCAATGGCACGGACCGCTTGCAATTCCGCTACCTGGGAACTTGCCGCTCGGATGGTTCCGCCCTCTGAGCTTGTGGGTGACCGGGCCCTCGAGCCGACCGGTTCAAGGGTGCATGCTTCACTGCTGGCTTTGCTCGCCTGACCTATGCTGGGGTCCGGGGGCAGCCGTCGCGGGTGTCCTTGGGAGGAACAGAGGGCCTTGACCGTTCGCGAACACGTGGGGCTTTTGATCACGCCGCAGGCCATCGAAGCGGCCCACTGTGTGCTGGGCGACGACGGTCAGATTCGTTTCGACTTTCATCATCACCTGACCCTCGAAACCTCGCTGGTCGATGAAGAGGGCGAGGTTGCCGATTCCCAGGCGCTGGGCGAGGCGCTGGCGACCTTCTGGGCGGCCAACGACATCCGCTGCCGCCACGTGGTGGTGGGGCTGTACGGCCGGGGGGCGATCGCCCGCCTCGTCTCATTGCCGCGCATTCCTGCCAACCAGCTCCAGCAGGTGGTGCTTTCGGAGGCCGAGCAGTACTCGGTCTTCCGGGAGGAGGAGCCCCTTGTCGACTATTTCACGGTCGATACCGACACCGATACCTCGACGGTGTTTTACGCGGCCACCTCCAAACGGCTCCTCGATGCCTATGCCAAGGCGCTCAAGGTCGCCAAGCTGAGCCCCCTGGGCTTTGACCTGGTGCACTTCGCTGGCCTGCGTCAGCTGGTGAATGCCCGCACGACGACCACCGAACACTGGGATGGCGTCGCGGTGATGGCCCTGCGCCTGGTCATCACCAGCTGGCAGGGCAAGAACCTCCAGAACTGGCGCGAGGTGGCCCTGCAGCGCCACGAAGCTCAGACGGACGAGCAGGGCTATCAGCAGATCGAAACCGAGGTCACGCGCACCTTGCTCGAGGAAGCCGGCACGGAGCGTGAACTGCTGGTCGCAGGCGCCAGCCTGGCCGAATCGGCCCGCCTCAGTGATTATTTCCGAAGTCACACGGACACCCCGCTGGCCGCGGTGGGCCTGGAGCATTGGGCCAAGCGCGTGCCGCCGAGCGCGCTGGAGCACATCAGCCCGGCTTGCCTCGGTCTGGCCCTGTGGGGCTACGAGACGGCCATTCCCAGTCTGGACCTGTCCCGCAGCGAGCGATTCGGCGGGGCCCTGGGGGAACGTCTGAGCGTCTGGTGGGCCGGCCTGAATGTCGACCGCAGTGTCGGGGTGGCCGCCCTGCTGGCCACGTTGGGCCTGCTCACGGGGGCGGGCGGCGTGGCCTACATGGCCTACGGGGTGGTGGGGGCGGAAAACCAGCGGCTCGAGGCCGAAATCACGGGCTTGACGGCCGATACCACGGTGCTGAATGCCAGGCTGACGGCCCTCAAGCTGGAGACGGACACCAACAAGGCCATCCTTGACCTGATCGGCGAGCAGGCGGCCCCCAATCTCGCGGTCAACTTGCTCGCCGAGACCTCTGACATCGTGCCGGCAGATGCCTATCTGAGTCGCTTGTCTGCCGATACGCCCACCACGGTGCTGCTGGAAGGGGCTGCGACCTCTCAGGGCTCAGGCTTGCTGCTGGCGCACAAGCTGGCGGAGTTGCGGGAGGTCAGCCGTGTCAGCCTGCTGGAGGTACTGCGTAGCGAAGCGGGCCTGTTCTCCTTCCGGATCAAGGCCGAGATTCAGCCTGGCTCGCTGCTGCCAACCCCGTCGCAGGCGGGAACCGTTGGAACCACCTCAGGGGCCGCTTCCCCACAGGGGGCCTCGTGAGACAATCCGTGATTGCCGGGGTGGCCGTGGCCGCCCTCTTGCTGGGCAGTGGTGGCAGCGGCTGGTTCATGCTGAAGCCTGAGTTGGAACGCAAGGAGCGCCTGACCGCGGAGCGCAACGGCAAGCTAGGCCAGAAAGTCACCCTGCAGGCCGAGGTGGTGGCGCTCGAGGCGCAGCTGAAACAGCAGGCGATCGGGGCACTGGCTTACTTTGACCTGCGCACGGCAGCGGACCGCCGCCGCGCCGTTGAGGCCAAGACGGTCGAGACGCTGGGCAGCCTCAACGAGATTTTTGCCGATCGCCACATCGTGGTGCAGGCGCTCACGCCTTTGGGCGAGAGCGAGGCATTTCAGAAGCCCATTCCCACGCCGGCGCCGTCTTCGGGGCCAGGGGCTTCGCCGACGCCTTCCCCGGGGGCGCCGGTCGCGGCGGAAGTCTCTCCCGCGCCGACCCCCACACCGCCCGTCTCGTTGGTGCACAAGAGTTTCAAGCTGGTGGTGCGAGGCGAGTACGAGGACCTCACCGCAGCCTTGCTGGAGATGCAGGCCCTGCCGCGGGCCATCAGCGTCAATCAGTACGACGTTCGGCTGGTCACCAAACCCGGCGAGGCCCCGGCGGAGTTGGAGGCGGGGCTTTCTCCCTCGCTGTTGGAGCTGGACTTTCAGCTCTCCATCACCTTCCTGTTGCAAGGTCCCTCGCTGCCGGCCATCTCGAGCCGCCCGGCAGGGGGCGCCGCCTGGCTGGCTGCGCTGGACGCCTGGCTGATGCCCGCGGCCGCTGCCGCGGAGGCCAGCGACCCCCCGCCGCTGATCCCTGACCCTGCCTCGCTGCCGCCCCTGCGCCCGCCGATGGGGCGGGATGCCAGCCCGGCGCCGCAGGTGTCGACGGCCCCGGCTGCCACGTCTGCCCTGCCCGTGTCGTCCGGTGCGCCGGGGCCGCGATCGGCCGCCTCACCCGGCGCTCCGGCGCACCCGACGCTCTCCTCTGCCCCGGTGACGCCCGTGGCCTCCGCCTTCGGCGCCGGCCTTCCCAGTCCCGCCGCTACCGCCCCCCTGCTGGCCCGACCGCGTGCTGCCCGCTCGGCTCCCCCTCGACTCACTCAGGAAGTCCGCCCGCGCCCGGTCCGACTGCCACCGCGGCTGGCCGAGGCCCGCCCCCGGCCCCGTCGCTCGGTTCCCCCTGTTCCTGCTGTGGAGGCGCGTCAGGCCAGCCCGCTCGCGGCAGCAAGTCCAACCCCAGCGAGCCCGCATCCTGCTTCCGCGGGTGCTCATGCTCCGGCGGCAGCGCGGCCGGTCGCGAGCCCCGTGCCTGCAGGCGCCCCCTCTCCCCGCTCCCCGTTGACGGGCGTGGTGGCTCAGCCCGCCGCCAGCGCAACGGCACCGCTGGCCCAACCGGTTGAGCCCACCCTGCAACGAGCGCTCAGCAGCTCCTATGCCTTTCCGATCGAGCGCCTGCACGTGACGGGTCGGCGCAATCCGTTTCTACCCCTGCGCGCGTTCCCGACGGCCGCCAAGCCCGCCGGCCCGCCAGGGCTGCCCACCGTACCCCCACCACCGCTGCCGCCGGGCGCTCCTGGGGTTCCCAAGGCGCCGGAAGGGTACCTTCTGAGTGGGGTCATGCTGGCGGAGAGCCGGGCCCTGGCCGTGATTCAGGTGGGGGGAGAGAGCCACACGGTGGGTATAAATGGGGTGCTGCCAGGCGGCGCCAGGGTGGTGGCGATCGGGGCTGACCACGCCGTGATCCTCGAGGATGGTCGGCGCACCACCCTCAAGTTGCCTCGCTGAGGGGCTGCAATTCCCGGGTTGTATCAGACTGCAGGCGTGCCTCAGTCGTGCGTGAAGGCCAGGCATGGGGCAAACCACGGAGTCCGCACCCCCAGAACAGATTGGCGATTGGCTCGTCAACCTCAGCATGATCACCCGGCGCCAACTCGCGGCGGCGCTGGATGTTTGCGAACTGAAGGGGTGCAACCTCGAACGGGCACTGGTTGATCAGCGCTTCGTCACGAACGAGGAACTGCAAGGGGCGGGTCGGCTTCAGCAACTGCTCGGGAACGTCTCCAACCTCTCGGAATTTCCGGTCGAGGAGGGGGTCTTGCCTCTCATCCCCGAGCCGGTGGCCAGGCAAAAAGGCGTGCTGCCGCTCATGAAGGTCGGGGAGCGCTTGGCGGTGGCCTACGGCCGAGGAGAATTGGGCGCCCAGCGGGACCACGACGTGAAGTTGTTGGACCAGGTCTCCCATCTGACGGGCCTGATGGTGGTCGGGGTCGCCTTGAAGCGGGAGCTCGTGCTCGAGGCGATCGACCCCCTGTATGGCCGCAACACCGCCAAGGGGCTGCTCGATGCCGCCCTCAAGCTCAGTGGATCGATGGGAGAGACCAAGGTCAAGGAAGCGTCAGCGATCGATCGTCCCAGCGAGGACGGTGATGCGCCGATCATCGACCTGGTCAACCAGATTCTGTCCCGGGCGATCGACAGCGGCGCCTCGGACCTGCACCTTGAACCGTTCGAACAGAAGCTGGAGGCGCGCCTGCGCATCGACGGGGTGCTACACACCGTCATGGTGTTGCCCAAGCAGGTTGAATCCGCCGTCATCAGCCGGGTCAAGATTCTCTCGGATATGAATATCGCCGAGCGTCGCAGGCCGCAAGACGGCCGTTTTTCCGTGCGCCATCAGGGCGGCAAGATCGATTTCCGGGTGGCGGTGATTGCCTGTCACTGGGGTGAGAAGGTGGTCATGCGCTTGTTGCGTCCCAAGACCATCTCGCTGGGGCTCGAGGCGCTCGGCTTCACCCCGGAGGACCTGGAGCGCCTGAACCCTTACATCAACGCCCCCAACGGCATCATGCTCGTGACAGGCCCGACGGGCAGCGGTAAGACCTCCACCCTGTATGCCTCGCTCGCGGCCATGGACAAGGACCATGACTCGATCGTCACGATCGAAGACCCGGTGGAATTTCCGGTCGAGGGCATCACCCAGATCCAGGCCAACGCCAAGATCGGCCTGACCTTCGCGGCGGCGCTGCGGACGATTCTACGCCTCGACCCGGACACCATCATGCTGGGTGAGATTCGCGACAAGGAAACCGGCGAAATCGCAATCGAGGCCGCCTTGACCGGTCACATGGTGCTGTCGACCCTGCACACCAATTCCACCGTCGAGACGGTCGGGCGCCTGATCGACATGGGCATTCCCCCGTACATGGTCTCTGCCACGCTGCTATGCATCGTGGCGCAACGCCTGGTGCGCAAGATTTGCAAGGGATGCTACCAGGAGTACGAGGCCGACGAGGAAGAAAAGGCCTTCCTCGGCTGCGATCCGCACGAACCGCTTGTCATCGCCAAGGGGGCTGGCTGCGACATCTGCAACGGCACGGGCTTCAAGGGCCAGCTGGGCGTGTTCGAGATTCTGGAAGTTACCCGCCGCATCAAGGAACTGATCAACCAGGAGGCCTCGTCCATCGCCATTCTGGATGCGGCCTGCCAGGGCGGCATGCTCACGTTGCTTCAAGACGGCAAGCGCAAGGTGTTGAAACGTCAAACGGCGGTGGATGAGGTGATTCGCGTACTCGGCAAGGGGCTGAAGGACGAATAGCGCCTCTCAGGGCTGGCCTTGCAGGCTTCACGGCGGCGCTCGCAGGCGCCCGGCATCGTTCGCGTCAGCGGAACAGGCGGGCGACCCGCGAGAAGAAGCCGGCCGTCGATTCGGGGGCTGCCTGATCTCCCTCCGGGTCGATTAGCAGGCTGGCCAGCAAGTTGATCCGTCGCGTGGTCGGACCATAGGGAAACGCGTGGTAGAACGGCTGCTGCTGGAGCACGGAGCGGCTCACCATGGGATCCTTTTCAATGTAGGTCAGGAACGAGACATCAATGTTCAGGAAGCGATCCACGATCATGATCAGCTTCTGGGCGACCGCTCGGGCCTCTTGCTCGGATTCCGCCATGTTGATGATCAGGCGCACCTGGGCCAGCGGGTTGTGCTGGTCGATCGATTTGATCAGACCGTAGGCATCGGTGATGGCGGTGGGCTCTGGGGTGGTCACCAGCAGGACTTCGTGAGCGGCGAGCACAAAATTGAGCACGCCTCGGCTGATGCCGGCGCCGGTATCCACCAGAATGAAATCGGCGCGATCCTCCAGGCCTGCCATGTCGCGAATGAACGACTCGAGCTGGTCCTGACTGAGGTCGGCCAGTTCGTGAATGCCGGATCCTCCCGGCACGATGTGGAGGTGATCGTTGACCGGGAGCAGGATCTCATCCAATTTCTTCCGGCCGCCGATCACATCCGCCAGATTGGCCTTGGGTGAGACGCCCAAAATCACGTCCACATTGGCCATCCCGAGGTCGGCATCGAAGAGCAAGGTTCGCTTCTCGCGACGGGCCAGGGCCAGAGCCAGGTTGACGGTGATGTTGGTCTTGCCCACGCCCCCCTTGCCACTTGTCACCACGATCACGCGGGCCGGCGAGGTGGAGGGCAAGAGCGGTACCGCACTCATCGTCACGGCCGAGATGGTCGGTTTCAGGCCACCTTCCGGTCCAGGTTTTCCGACTGCCTCCACGCCCCCATCCGGCGTGGTCGCTGCAGCTGCCGGATTCTGACGCATCAATTCGCGCAGGCGTTTTGCTTGATCAGCCATACCGCTAACCCTTGAGCTGCTGGACAAGCATCCGTGCGAGCGCCGCGCCTTCGGCCACCAGGATGTCATCGGGAACGCTTTGTCCGGTGGTGACGTAGGAGACCGGGAGTCCCGTCTCGTGCGCAATCGAGATCACGCCACCAATAATGTCCGTCTCGTCGGTCTTGGAGAAGATCAGGCGGTCGACACCCGTCGAGGCAAAATGCTTCACGATCTGCTTGAGGTCAGCCAAACGGGTCGTGGCGGACAGCACCAGATGTGCCTCCACTTGCGGATCGACATCCAGAAAGCTTCTCAACTCATTGATGTGCAGACGGTTGTACGGGCTGCGGCCAGCGGTGTCGATCAGGATCAACCCCTTGTCCTGGTGATTGCGGAGCGCCTCTTTGAGGCTCTGGGGCGTCAGCACCACTTCCACGGGGAGTCCGATGATGTCCCCGTAGGTCTTCAGTTGCTCAATGGCGGCGACACGGTAGGTGTCGATGGTGAGCAGCGCCATTTCTGCTTGCCGCGAGAGGGCGAAGTTGGCAGCCAGCTTGGCGATGGTGGTGGTCTTGCCCACACCGGTCGGCCCCACCAGCGAGACGATCTTGCGCTGCCCCGGGATCAGGGTGATCGGGCCACTGCACTGGATCAGGCCTCCCAGCGGCACCTCCAGCGCGTCACACAGTTCCTCGTAGGTTTTCAGGTGGGGCTGTTCTTTTTGCAGGTAGACCACCAGTCCCCGGGCGATCGAGGCATCCACGTCCAAAGTGAGCAGCTTGTCGTACACCTTCTGCATCAGGGTCGGGAACTGCGCCACCGAGCGAGGCGCCATTTCCAGCTTGCCGGCGAGCGTGGCCATCATGGCTTTCAGGTCCGTGACGGTGGCTTTCAGGTCCGATACCTCGTCGGCCAGCTTGGTCGACTCCGGCATCATGATCACCTGAGGACTGAGCGTCGGCGGTCGCTCTTCGACCACGAGGCTCTGGGCAGGCTCCGGTTCTGCCACGGCGACGGCGGACGTCAGGCGGCGCGTCGATTCGTGAGGGTCGAACTCCAGGACCGGTACCGCCTCCACCTGGGGGATTCGTTCCATGGCGGGGGCCCGTTCCAGGGCGGGCGGTCGTTCGGCCATTTGCGTGCGCTCTACCGCGACGGGGCGCGTGGGCGCCTGGCGCGGCTCGGGTGGCGGGGCGGCATAGGCCGGCTCCGGGGCGATCGGGCGCGCGGGCGCCTGGCGCGGCTCAGGGGGAGGGGCGCTGTAGGCGGGTTCCGGGGCAAGGGCACGCGGGGGACGGGGAGGTGGCGAAGGGGCTGCAAATGGCCCGAGGTCCAGTTCCGGCGCCTCAGTTTCCTGTCTCCAGGACGATTCATTCAAGGGACTTTTGCTGGGGAGCCCCCAGTCCCGCGAGGGGGGGCCCTCATCGCTCTTGCCCTTGTCCTTGTCCTTGGCCTCACCGGGATCCGCGGCCAGGACCTCGACCACCTCCTGGGCAAAGAAGCCCAGCACGCCACCCTTTTTCAGCTTTCGGCTATGCAGGATGACCGCATTGGGGCCCAGGTCCACCTTGATTTTCAAGATGGCTTCCTGGATGGTGGGCGCGGTATATTGCCGGATTTTCAAGGGCGTCCTCCCCGGACACGGGAAGTCTCGTCAGGAGCAGAGACCATCAGGCGAGCTGTAAATGAGCTTTGCAGGCTGATTTGGGAGAAATCGGTAAACATAAGTATACCCTTCGCTTGAGTCCCCACGGTGTACAAACGTCACACCTGATACAAAAGTTAACACCCGCCCAAACGAAGGGGCGGGTGCAAGGGGGGAACGGTTGAGACCTGAACCCTCAGGGGGCGTTTTTGCGCTGTTTCAAGACACTCTTGAGCAGGTCGGAGGCAGCATCCAGCGAGGCTGGGTTCTGGGTGGCCTTGATGTTTTCCGCCTTGATCGCCTGATAAATTTCCTGACGGTACACTTTGACGTCTGAAGGTGCCACGATACCAATCTTGGCCGTGTCTCCTTTGGTTTCGAGCAGGATGATCTCGATGTCGTCCCCGATCATCACGCTCTGGTTGATTTTACGACTCAATACGAGCACGGGATTATCCTGAGTGGCGCAGCCGATTGGGGCGGGGTATGCACCATTCTACTATACCGGCACGACGGCTTCCGACGGGCTGGCGTCGGGAATCAGCCGATGGCGCGCCGACAGGCTGCTGTCGGACAGGACGACCTGCTTGCCGAGGCGCTTCTCGGCGTTCATGACCAGCGGCCCCAGCAGGTTGATGGTCATCTGTGAGGGGTCGTCCGGAATCACCACCACACAAGCCAGCACGGGGGTTTCTTCCTCGTCGAGTTGCAACAGGCCCCGGTCATCCGGATGGATGAAAGGGTCGTAGTCCGGGAAGAAAAGGGTGGGTTCGACCACCAGCACCGCCACGTTGGGGTCTTCCACACACTGGAGCCAGCGCATAGGGGCCGTCTGATCGCTGTCCACGATGATGTAGCGCGAATATCGCTCGAAACCCAACAGCCCGAGCGGGAAGTGAATCACCGCGTCCGATGACACCTCGAGGGGACCGAATCGCCTCGTTTCGACAAGCATGGGGGGCCAACTCCTTATGAACGACACGCTCCTCACCGCAGGAAGTCCACCAGGGAGGTGGGAAGGGTCCTGCCGCTGAGGGACAAGGCGGTGCGCAGGGCCACATCGTACTGATTGAATTTGACCGAGGCGGCTGTGATATCGGTGGCCTGGAGGTCATCGATGCGGGCTTCGAGGGTTTGCTTGCGGTCACTCAGGCGACTGGTCATCTCATCCAGACGCTCCAGCCGTGACGACACGGAACCCCGTGAGCTGATGGAACGAGCCAGGGCATCTTTCACCGCCTTCACCGCCAGTTGAGGAACGGTCATGGTCAGGCTCGTCGAACCCGGCGGAAGCGCATCGCTCTTCCCATCTTGGAGGAATTTCACGAAGCCATCGATCGCATCGAAGATATCGGTGCGCGGGGGAGGGGGAGAGGTGGGACCGGACGATGGCGGGGACACCACCCCGAAGAGTTCATTGCCCACAACGTTCAGTGGTATTTTCTGGCCTCGGCCCATCTCCAGCAAAATGCTGGAGTTCTCCTGACTTCCCAGCGTCAGATCGCCGGCCGGGTAGGGCGGTTCACCACTGGTGCGCAGACCATTGAACAGGTAGCGCCCTTGGGCGTCCCGCGTGTTGGCCACCTGGCGGATCGACTCGCGGAGTTGTGACAGTTCAGAGGCCAGTTGCTTGCGCGTGTCCTGGGTCAGGGCGCCGCTGGAGGCCTGCACGACCCGGTCCTGAACGGCCAGCAAGATCTCCTGGTAATTGCCCAGCGCCGCGTCGGTGTCGCGCAAAAAGGTGCGACCCGCCTCGATGTTCTCCAGGTAAACGCCCACCTCGGAGAGTTCTCGCGTCGAGGCCTGGACCAGGGCACTGGCACGCGGATCGTCTGAACCTCGATGCAGGCGCTTGCCTGTGGAAATATCCCGTTGCACGTTGGCCAGGTTGGTGCGGTTCTGATTGATGTCGCGCAGCGTGCGCTCAAAAATCATGTTGTTGCTGATGCGCATGAAGCCAGTCTCCTGCCTTAACGGCCGATGCTCAGGAGCGTGTCGAGCATCTCATCGATGGTCGTGAGCATCCGCGCGGACGCGGCGTATGCTTTTTGATATCGGATCACATTCGCCATTTCTTCATCCGTGGACACGGCAGAAATCGCTTCCCGTCGCTCCTTGACCGACCCGATCAGGCTTTCCTGCGTCTTCATCGTGCGGGTCACGCTCTGGGTCGTCACAGAAATCGTCATCACCGTGGCTTGCCAGTATTCTTCAAAAGACTGGGTGGCTTTCGGTACGGCTTCTGGGGGCGCTCCGGGCGGCGGGTCGACCACCGTCAACACCTTCGCGAAGCGACGCGCCGAGATCTGCTGGGCCATATCGTTGTTGCTGGAGCCACTGCCCGCATCGCCTGGTGGCTGGGCCGCAGCGCCGATGGCCAGATAGCCGTAATTGAATTTCACACCGTCAAAGGAGTCCAGCAGGTCCGTGTTGAGTGTGATGTCGGCGGCTCCTCGCGTGCCCGTGAAAAAGTCCTTGCCGGTACTGCCCTCCAGCCCGAAACCGCCTTGGTGAAGGACGTTGGTATCGGTGATCAGCTTGTTGGCGAGTTCGTCCAGGCGATTGAGCAGGCCGGCTGGTTTGCCTGTATCGGGGGTGATCCGCGCCAGGGTCTCATTGCGCAGTTCAAGCAGGGCCTTGAGCGAGCCGCCCTCTACGGGGGCAGCCAGCTTGGTGCCGGCGAAGAAGATGGTGGCCGTGTCCTTGGTGGGATCAATCGTCGTCTGATCCAGCGGATAGTGGCTGGCCCCCGCGACCAGGCGCTGATTGCCGAGATAGACGTTGATGGCCCCACTGGAGGCGATCGGGACCACCTGCACCTTGACCAGCTTGGTGAGCTGGTCGATCAGCAAGTCTCGCTGGTCCTGCAGGTCGTTGGGGGACTGCCCCTGAACCAGCGTGGCCACGATCTGACGGTTCAGCTCCGCGACCTGTGACGCTTTGGTGTTGATGTCCGTGACCATGCTGTTGGCCCGATCGTTCAAGTCCGAGCGCATGTTTTCGACGTCTTCGCTCAGCTGGTTGAACGTTTGGGTCAGTTTCAGCGCCGACTCGCGCAACGCCAGGCGAAAGCTGGTGTTTTCGGGGTTGGTGGTGAGGCGCTGCCAGCTTTCAAAATAGACATTGAATTGCTGGGAGAGCGAGCCCTCACCTGGTTCACCCAGCAGGTCTTCGAGTTTGCCGAGCGACTCGGCCCGCACCTCCATTTCGCCGAGGGTCGCCTGCTCCTGACGAAATTGGCGGTCGAGCAGTTCGTCTCTCACTCGGCGGATGCCGTCCAGCTTGACCCCGGTTCCCAGGTTGCCTACCGACGCGATCGACAGAGACACGGCCGTGGACACATCACCGCGCTGCCTGGAAAACCCCTCGGTTTCTGCATTGGCGATGTTGTGGCTGGCCACGTCGATGGCCCGCTGGGCCGTGAGCAGACCGGAAACCGAAGCGTAGAGGCCCACGTTCATCGAGGCGTTCCTCCAGGAATAAGGTGCAGCGGGGCCTGCGCGCCAGCGGCCAGGCCGTCCAGGGTGCTAGGCAGTGCGATTGACCATCCAACTGCTCACCGGTTGGGCGTCGAAGCCCACGGGGGAGCGTCCGGCCGTCTCCTGGGCCGCGCTGACTTCAGCCACGGCTTGGATGGTGGCCTCGATCCGGGAGGCCGCGCGACGCACCATCACGTTGGGGGTCACCTGCAGATCCTTCAAGCGACGGCCAGCAGCATCCAGTTCTTGCCAGCGGTGACGCAATTGGCGACGAGCCGCTTCCGGCAGCCGTTCAAGCAGCCTGGACAGCGGCGCCAAGGCGGGCAATCCCACCTCCTCGGCCAGTTCGGCATGGAGCCGGGAGCGTTCGAGGTTCAGCGCCTCCAACTGGGCCATGTGAGCGTATTCCCGCGCATTTAGCGCCTCGAGCTCCTCCAGACGGTTGCGTTGGAGCAGCTCGACCTTGCGCGGGTGCCAGTTCTTCAGGGCAATCAGCCCTGCGGTCAGCTGGCCCAGCACTCGGTCGAGCTGGTCGTAACGCGAACTCACCGGGCTGTCCTAAACGAGCTTGTCGCTGGCGCGTTGCAGGAGGCTTGCAGCGATCTCTCTGCCAGAGACCTGATAAGTCCCTGACTCGATCTGCGCTTTCAGCGCTGCCACACGATCGGCACGCACGTCGGGCAGCCCAGCCAACGCCTGCAGCGCTTTGCCAATCTCCTGCCCTTTGGGGGACATGGAGACGGCATCGGATGCCGGCGGTGTTGCTGGACCCGGCCCCGCGCTTCCTTTGGTGGCCTTGGGACCTTTGATCCCTTGGGCCTGAAGGATTTGCTGGGCCTGCTCGTTGGAGATACGCATCAGGATCACCTCGTTTTCTGCGCCTGGGGCTTTGTCCTGGCGAAGTCCGCTTCGGACAAAAACCACCTCCACTTCTTTCTATCGGACACTGGTGTTGAAACTTGAACCTCGACGCCAATTTCTTCCATTTCGGTGATCACGATCCCCGCCAAGGCTTTCGCCACGACGCCTCGCGCAGGGCGTCAGCCGAGGCTTGGAGCTCCTCGCCCAGCATTTGGGCGCAACTCCGGCAGGCCATTCCACCGCTGATCGCCACGCCACAGCGTCGGCAGCGCGGCAGGTCCTCAGGCTGGAGCAATTCCAACAGGGAAACGCGCCCCTCGCGAACCAGTCGCAATACGACGGTCTCTGCGACCCCCGTCGCGCTTGCCACCCGCTGCAGCGAGTCGCCAGGATGCTGTTGCAGCCACGCGATCACAGATTGATAGGCCCGCTCATCGCCTTCGAGGCAGGCCGGGCAGATCTTGGCGTCGGTCAGCCGACGAAACGCCCGCTGACAGCGGGTGCAGTTGGAAAGGCTCATGCGGGCCCACCGAAGGCGTTGGAACGCCACCAGTTTAGGCTACAACCCTCTCCACGTCACGCTGCTTCCGTGACGCCCGCTATCAGAGGCGAGTGGCGAGTTGGCGGTAGATGGCGTCGGCCAAGCCGATGCCGCCTGCCGCCGTCATCGACTTGGCGCGCTCGTCGTTGAGCATTTCTCGCCAGGTCTTCTGGGCACTGCCGCCGCCGAGCAGGCCATCTCCCTGCCCCTGGCTCATCTGCTTGAACACCATGCCGAGCATGACCGACTCGAAGTCCCTGGCCGCCTCGTAAAGCTTTTTCTGCTCGGGGGTTTGCGGGGTGCCGCCACCGCGGCTGGCCCGCAGGGGCTGGCCTTCGCTGCGTGTGGCGGTGGTGTGGGTGGATTCGATCACGAGGAATGTCCCTTTCGCCCTCGGGGGGCTCGGGCCGCCGGCGCCTCCCGCGTGGTGGGCGGGGGGGCCGGGCCTGCCTCAGGCGGCACTCAGAGGGAGGGCCTCAACGACGCAGGTTGTTGGCCATGCCCAGCATTTCGTCTGAGGTCTGGACCGATTTGGAATTGGCTTCATAGGCGCGTTGGGCCACGATCAGGTTGATCATTTCCTCCACCACCTTGACGTTCGACATTTCGATGAAACCTTGCTGGATCGTGCCCATGCCCTCGGTGTTCGGGTTGGCCACCACCGCATCCCCGGAGGCGGGCGTCGGCGTGTAGAGATTATGGCCGATCGCATTCAGGCCACCTGGATTGATGAAACGGGCCAGCGTGACCTGGCCGACGGTGGTGATGTTGGTGCCCACCTGAACCGTCAACGCGCCTTCGGAGGTGATGGACGGATTCGAAGCGCCCGGCGGCACCGTGATCTGGGGGACCAGCAGCAAGCCTTCGCTTGTGACGATCTGCCCGTTGCCGTCCACCTTGAAGGAGCCGTCGCGGGTGTAGGCCAGCTGTCCGTCTGGTCGCTGCACCTGGAAGAAGCCTTCGCCCTCGATGACCCAGTCGAACGGATTCTCGGTCTGTTGAAAGTCGCCCTGCGAGTAGATGCGGGCCGTGGCTGAGTTCAGCACACCCATGCCGACCTGGGTGCCGACGGGCATCTGGGTGCCGGATTGCATGGGGGTCCCGGCCTGCCGGATGGTGCGGTACATCAGGTCCTTGAATTCGGCCCGCACCTTCTTGTAGCCCAGCGTGTTGGCATTGGCCAGGTTGTTCGACGTGACGTCGATGTTGGTTTGTTGGGCCCGCATGCCAGTGGCCGCGGTCCAGAGGGCTCCCATCATGGGCGACTCGGTCCTTTCGCGTGGCGCCGCTTCGATCCGTCAGCGGCATCGCGGCCCCGGGCCTCTAGAGGCGCCGTCCGGCCGGGTAGGGATGGTCCAATTCATTCAATCGGCAAGCAGGCAGGCCGACTTGAGGTCAGTGGTCAGAATCAACCCCGAGCCACGTCGTTGACGGCCTTGCCGAGGCTTTCGTCCTGGGCCTGCAGGGCGCGTTGGTTGGCTTCGTAGTGCCTCAGGGCGGTGATCATCTCGACCATTTCCTGGACCGAGTTCACGTTGGCCATTTCGAGCATGCCCTGGTGAACTTCGGCGGTCATCGGCGTCGGGGCGCCCGCGCCGCGGAAGCGGAAGGAGGTATCTCCTACCTTTTCAAGGTCGGCATCGGGGTTGTCGAAGCGCACGATGTCGAGGCGGTCGACCGGATTGCCGTTGATTGTGATCACGCCATCCTGGGTCACGTTGAAGGCCTGGGTCGAGTCCACCGCGATCGGGCCGCTCTGGCCTTGCACCAGGTTGCCTTGCTTGTCGGTGAGCTGCCCCTGGCCGTTGCGCGAGAAATCGCCGGCGCGGGTGTAGAGCTTTTCGCCGCGTTCGTTCATGACGGTGAAAAACCCTTCACCGTTGATGGCCAGGTCGAGGGGGTCGCCCGTGTCGCGCAGATTACCGGCGTCGAAGCGTTTCACGATCCGATCGACCAGCACGCCCAGACCCATGTCTCCTATGGGCACCCGCCGGGTCGGCGCAAGGGGGTCGCCCGAAATGGGGTCGTTCGTCCGTCGGATGGCCATCTTCTCGCGCGCTTGCAGGACGGCCAGATCACGCTTGAAGCCCGTCGTGTTCATGTTGGCCAGGTTGTTGGCGATGACATCTTGCCGGATCTGCTCCACCTGCATGCCGGCGGAGGCGGTGTAGAGTCCACGAATCATGACTGCTCCTCACTGAATTGCCCGTACAGCTTCATCACGCGGTCGACGTAGTGGCGGGTTTCCCGGAAGGGGGGAACGCCACCATAACGAGCCACGTTTCCGGGACCGGCATTGTAGGCTGCCAAGCCCTGTTCGAGTCCGAATTTTTCCGTCAGGTCCGCCAGGTAGCGGGTGCCCCCCTCCAGGTTCTGCTTGGGGTCATAGGCGTCTGCCACCCCCAGGGAGCGAGCTGTTCCCGGCATCAGTTGCATCAGTCCCATGGCGCCAGCCTGACTGGTGGCGCGGGGATTGCCACCACTTTCGGCTGCAACCACGGCCCGTACCAGGGCCGGATCCACGCCGTGACGCTGGGCCGCAGCCTGGATGTCGGCGGCATAGGCGCTCGTGCCACCGCTTGCCGGCGTGGCCGACAATGGCGCAGCCGCCGCACCGCCCGGACCAGGGGGGGAAGAGGCAGGGGCACTCGCGGGCCCGAGGCTGACCCTGTCGGGCGTTGGGTGCCGATCGCCCGGTGCCACCCCGTGCCGACTTTCCGCGCGCCGGATCGCGTCGGTGAAGGCTTCCGGCGGCTGGGTCTTGAACTGGAGCCGCTGCTCGATCGCGTCGATACGCCCTTCGATCCGTCGGATCGCCTCCAGGGCTCCCCCGATTCCCATGCCCATGGCCAGACCTCTCGTGCTGGGCTCACCCTGGCGTCCCGCCCTGCGCGGCGCAAGGAACCCTGTTCGGCATCATCGTCCATCCCGGCCGGCGTTGCCGTGACCGCGATCAGACATAACCCTGATCCCATCGGTCATGCCCACAACGTGCTTGAGCCTTCCGCTCCCGCGCTCACTCGCGAGGCTTCTTGTCTCCGATCAGGCGGTTCAGCATTTCCCGACGACGAATGGCCGAGGCGTCCGAGGCGGCTGTGCGCCCCGGGGCAGCACCGCTTGGCGGCGATTCAGCGGCGCTCGGCGCCGACGGAGTCGGGTGAGGGGCCGTGGGCGCGGGGGTCGGGGGCTCCGACGAAACGCCGGGAGCACCGCCACGCAGCGCCGTCATCTGCATCATCAGTTCCCGCATCTGGCCCTTGAGCTGGTCCATCTCATTGGCCTGCATGTGGGTGTCGGCCAGGCGATCGCGGTACTGGTTGCGGTCCCGGCGCATGTCGTCAATCTGGCGCCGCAACTCCACCAGCTCCGAGGCTGCCTCCTCCATATCGAGGTTGGCCTTGACCTTGGCTTCCCGCAGGCTGGCCATCTGCAGGCCGGCTTCGCGAAGTTCATCGCCCAGACGCTTGATTTCCAGTTCATATTCGGTTTTTTCGCGGGCGCTGAGACCCGAGGGCTCATCCACCAGTTGCTGAATGCGCGCCTGCAAGGCCTGGTTTTCCACCCCGGCCTGCTCCATCTGCGCCTTGTAGGTCAGCACGCGATCTTCGAGTTCGGCGATCACCTTGGCCTGTGGACCTCCACCGGCCAGCTGACCTTGCAGGGCTTCCACTTCGCCCTGCAGCTTGGTGACCTGATGGCGCAGCTCCTGCTTGTCTTGCTGGACGTGTTCCAGCTCCTGCTCGGCCGACACGGCCCGATCCTCGTGGATGGCCAGCTCGGCCTGCACCGTCTTCAGGTTCTCCGACAGGCCTTGGCGCTCGGCGCTCAGGGTTTCGACCTTCTCGCGCAGTTCATCCAGTTCGTCGATCACCGGGGCCAGGCGGGAGGCCACGCCATCGCGTTCCACCTCGGCCTGGCGTCGGGCCTGCAAGGCGGTTTCCAGCTGGCCCTTGACCTCGGCCAGGTCTTGCTTCAGCGAGTCGACCTCGGCCTGCTTGCGAGCCACGTCGCCCTTCACGCCCTCGGCGGAGAGCAACTGCCCGAGCAGTTCCTGCACCCGATCGTTCAGTTGCTCGTTGTCGAACTTGAGTTTTTCCACCTCGGCCAGGGCCTTCGCGTGGTCTTCCGGGCTGGCCGAGCCCGCGTGTCCCTCCCGCAGCTCGGAGATCTCGTGCCGTAGGGAGGAAACCAACGCTTCCTGCACCGACAGCTTGCTCTGCAACTGCAGCTTTTCCGCGCGCAGATTGGCGAGGGTGTCCTGGGCGTCGAGCAATTGCTGCTGGGCCGTGTTCAGGTCGGCCTCGAGCTGGGTGAGCAGTCCGGCATCCGTGGTCGGCGCGGCGTGTCGCAGTTCGCTGACCGCGCGCTCCAGTTCGGAGATGGTGGCCTTTTGCTCCTCGATCTTGGACTTGTAGAGCTTGTTCTCGTTCTTGAGGTTGTTGTACTTACCTTCGATCGACTTCAGCACGACCTTCAGCTGTTCGGCCGTGATGGTGCTCTGGGGGTCCTCGCTGGACTTGCCCAGAAGCTTGCTGAATTGAGACCCCAGGCCCTCAAACACCGCTGATCTCCTCGAGCCAGGCGGGCGGCTCGGTGTCAGCGTCCGCGTCGTCCTCGTCGGACGTCGCTTCGGCCTTCACCTGCACCGTGAGCACCCGCTGAAGCCGTTCGATTTCGCGCTGGTGCGCTTCGATCCGGTCCAGCAGTTCTGCACGGTCCTCGCGGCTTTCCTCGAGACGCTCGAGGAGGCGCGCGTTGTCGTCACGCAGGCTGGCGTACTTGTCTTCGATGGATTTCAACACGATGGCGAGCTGGTCCGCTGTGATCGCGCCCATAGGATCTTCGTCCTTGGGGCCGAACAGCGAGGCTGTCAGCGCCTTCAGGAAATCCCACACCGGTTCATCCCCCTTCGCGCAGGGGTGTGGCGATGGCGTATTCGAAGAATCCCTTGACGTTGTAGTAACGAGGGTCCTGGGCCAGTTGCAGGTCGCGGAAATAAGGGTACTTGGTGAGCAGCGGGTACAGGATGCGCCCGAAACCGCCCACCAGCAGCATGCGGTGCACGCGCAGGTCCCGCCAGCTTTGCTTCACGGTCAGCGCGATCTGCTGGGCCATGATTTCCTTGAGGCTTTCCACCAGGTGCTCCGGGATGGCCAGGGTGTCGCCCTGGTTGTCCTTGTACACCCCGGTGATCAGGCTTTCCTGAACCGCCATCGGGTTGATGCGCGGCACCATCAGCTCGCTGAGGTACGAGGCCACCTCTTCGTAGAGCCGGTAGCCGGCCACGGCGGTGGTGTGGCCGCTGTACTTGGTCAGTTCGTTGGGCAGGCGCACCACCACCCAGTCGGTGGTCAGATGGCCCGGGTCCACCACGCCGATGGTTTCTTCCGGATTGTAGTCGAGCTGCCCGGCCAGAATGGCGGCATAAACCGACCCGACCGGCTGCGGGATGGTGTCGATCTGGATGATCTCGAGCGACATCGGTTCGCCGCAGAAAATGAAGTCGTGGCGCCCCAGCCACTCCCGCAGCGAGGCATCGATGTACTCCGGCCGGCGGCTGAGATAGACCGGCAGGCCCAGGCAGATCTTGTAGCGCGGCACGTGGGTTTGTCCCGTCCTGCGGGCCAGCAGCGCCAGCGAGGTCAGCACGAGGGCCTTGTTCAGTTCGCCCTGAAAGATGTTTTCTTCATTGACCGGGAACAGGAAGGGTTGCTCCATGGCGTAGCGGCCGATGGAGTACTCGTGGCCGTCCACCTTGATCCACAGGTTTTGCTCGAGGTTTTCATCGAGCAGCTGGGCGCTGCCTCGCCGGATGGTGGCCACGGGTCCCCCCACCAGGGTCGGGAAGATGAACAGATGCTCCCCGTCGTAGATGCGGGTTTCCGAACGGCCCAGATCCAGACCGACGTTGATCACTTCCGTGCGGTTGCCGCGCGAGGCTCCGGACAGAAACCCGGTTTCGATGCCACTGGGGCGCGGGGCCGATACGCGAGGCGGTTCCGCCGCGACGGCAGGGCGTTCGAGGGTGGGGGCCGGAGCCGGCGGCGCGGGCGGGGCGATCGGAGCGGGCGCCGGCGTGGCCGCCGGGGCCAGGGCTCGCTTGACCATGAAGACCTTGCCGCTCATTTTGGCAGGCAACAGGTAGGTGAGGCGAACCATCTGGGGCGCGTTGTCGGTGGTCATGGATCCTCATCCGGGCGGGGGCACGACGGGTACGTGAATAGTCGGAAATGGCCCCAACAAGAGATCCCCACTATATTATGCAGCCGATGGGGTGTCAAACCGCGGGGCGGCCAGGCGGCGCCCCGGTGTCACTGGGAGGGGTTGGCGATGAAAGATAGCGGCGCGTCGGCCGGACCGTCAAAGCCAGTTCCCTTGACGTAACGGAGCGCGCGTTCGGTGTTGTTGCTATCCGGGCTGAAGGGCATCTGGGTCTTGACCACGACGTTGACTGACGCCGGGAACATGGGCGGCGCCAGCGTCAGCAGGCGTTGGTCGAAGATGAAGCGCTTGTCGAAGGAGTTGTTGCCCACGCCCAGGATGCCGCGCTTCTTCTGGGTGATGCCGCCGAACACCACCA